>JARGFH010000027.1 GCA_029210695.1 Acidimicrobiia bacterium | reverse complement strand
ATCACTGGCGAGCAGGTGGTCCCATCCCCCTGGCGAAACTCATCTCAAGGTGGTCCCATCCCGCTGGCGGGCGACACCTTGCCTTCGTTGGTTCTTTGTCTGGTAGCCCCCTCCGCTTTCGCCTTTCGGCGAAACCACCTCCCCCGCTTCGCGGGAGAGGACACGTTGAATGGAAGTGTCTCGCACGAACCCGCGACGTGACACCCTGCGGGGGACCGATCGCTCCTTCTGTGTCTTTCCATAAATGTTGTGTATTAGTGTGCTAAAACGCTAGTCTGCTATCACAGCTTACTGAAGAGGATCCAGATGGACCCCCGTGACGAGTGGAGGAACCCCGACACCGAGGCGCTGTTCGAAGCAGTGCTCACCCTCGAGGACACCGATGAGGTAGCCCGGTTCTTCCGCGACCTCCTCACTTTCAACGAACTCACCGAACTGGGACAGCGATGGGCGATCGTGCGCAAGCTCGAAGATGGTGTCCCCTACCGGCAGATCGCCGAAGACATGGGCGTCTCGACCGCCACCATCACTCGGGTCAACCAGTGGCGCCAGCACGGAATGAGCGGCTATCGCCTGGTACTAGACCGCCTGGCCGGATCGGAACCCTCATGACCCGCACCCTCAGACTCGCCGTCCCCAACAAGGGACGCCTCGAGCAGCCAACCGCCACCTTGCTGCGCGACGCCGGGCTCGTCTTCGAGAAGACGGAACGAGCCCTGTCGGTCGTCGTCCACAACGTCGACCTCGAACTGCTCTTCGTCCGGGCAGACGACATACCGGAGATGGTCGCCGACGGCGTTGCCGAGTTGGGGATCACCGGTCAGGACCTTCTGGCCGAACACGGCAATGGACTGCCCGTGCTGGCCGAACTGGGCTACGGCCGCTGCCGCCTGGTTGCCGCCGTCCCCCGTGCCGTCGAAGCCGACAAGGCAGAGGACTTCGCCGGATTCCGGGTGGCGACATCGCACCCCCGGGTGACGGCCGACTTCTTCGCCGGCCGCGGCATCGACGTGACGATCGTTCCGCTCAAAGGTTCCGTTGAGGTAGCTCCCAAACTCGACGTTGCGGACGCGGTGGTGGATCTCGTCTCCACCGGCAGCACGCTGATGGTGAACGGTCTCCAACCGGTCGGAACGATCCTCGAATCCCAGGCCGTTCTGGCAGCGAATCCCACTGCGATTCGCGAGCGTTCCACGGAGGTCGAGCAAGTGGTCACCGCCCTCTCCGCGGTCGTGGCCGGCCGCGGCAAACGCTACCTACTCCTCAACGCTCCGGCAGGCGCCGTCGACAAGATGGCAGAGATCATCCCCGGCATGGAGTCCCCCACCGTCGTTCCCCTCGCCGAAGAAGGATGGGTAGCCGTCCACTCAGTGGTCGACGCCGACGACGTGTGGAACGTCCTCCCCGACCTCAAAGCACTGGGCGGGCGCGACATCCTCGTCCTCCGCATCCAGCAGTTGATCGCATGAGCACCCCGATCATGCAGCGGATCGTCCTCGGCGACCTGTCCCCGGCCGCCAGACGGCGGATCGTTCGCCGCTCGGCAGTAGTCGACCCGAACGTGCGGGCGGGGGCGGCGGTCATCTGCGAAGAGATACGAAGCGGCGGCGACGCGGCCCTGGCGGCCACCTCCGAACGTTTCGGCGGCGGACGGCCGGGCCGGATGCAGGTCACCCGCGCCGAGATGGATACGGCGCTCGCCTCAATTTCGTCCGAGGAGCGTCTGGCGCTCGAGACCGCCATCTCCAATGTTTCCACCTATCACCGATCACAGATACCAGAGGATCGGATCATCGAAACCGTCCCCGGAGTGGAAATCGCCCGCCGCTGGTCTCCATTGCAGCGGGTCGGCGCCTACGTACCCGGCGGCAAGGCGGCCTACCCATCGACGCTGATCATGACCGTCACGCCTGCCCGCCTCGCCGGGGTCGAGGAAGTCGTCGTGGTCAGCCCAGCCGGGCCGGACGGCGAAGTATCGGACACCCTGCTGGCCGCAGCCGCGTTGCTGGAAGTCGACGAGATGTACATCGTGGGCGGAGCACAGGGCATCGCGGCTCTCGCCTACGGCACGGAGACGATCCGTCCGGTAGACAAGATCGTCGGACCCGGCAACGCCTGGGTGACCGCCGCCAAACTGTATGTGTTCGGGGAGTGCGGCATCGACCTCCCGGCCGGGCCCAGCGAAGTGTGCGTACTGGCCGATGAGACTGCGGACCCTCGTCTGGTCGCCGTCGATCTGCTGTCACAGGCCGAACATGGTCCCGACTCGCCGGCGGTGCTGGTCACTGCCGACGGCACGCTGTTCGACAGGGTCGAGGTGGAATTGGAAGCACTGCTCACCCAACTGTCCCGCTCCGACATCCTCGAAGTAGCCCTGGCCGACCACGGCCTGATGGTGCTCGCACCTTCCCACGAAGACGCAATCTCGTTCGTCGACGACTACGCCCCCGAACACGCCACGATCCTTACCGCCGACCCTCAGGCGGACGCCAAGCGGATCCGGGGGGCAGGTTCGGTGTATGTGGGCCGTTGGTCGCCCGAGTCAGCCGGCGACTACGCCACCGGGGCCAATCACGTTCTCCCCACCGGCGGACTCGCCAGAGCCTACGGGCCACTGGGGATCGAGGACTTCGGTTCGTGGCGGCAGGTGCAGACCCTGACCCGCGCCGGACTCGGCCGGTTGCGACCAACCATCACCTGCCTGGCCGATGCCGAAGGGCTCACCGCCCACAAGCTCGCCGCCGACCTCCGCTTCGAAGCCGGGGAGGAGTCGTGACCACTCCCGTCTATCAGTGGCAACCGACCACTCTCGAGATCGCGGCCCGCGCCGGGATCGACCCGGGTGATGTCATCCGCTTCGACCACAACACGTCGTCGGCCACCTTCAATTGGGCAGGAGAGGCGGCGGCAACAGTTGCGAGCGGCCTCAACGAATACCCGGGTGCCGACTACCGGCCGCTGCGAGAAGCGATCGCCGCCTACACGGAAACAGACCCGGATCAGGTGGTGCCCGGCGCAGGAGCAGACGAGTTGATCCTGCTTACCGCCGGTGCCTTCCTCGCCGCCGGCGGAACCGCAGTGAGCGCCCCACCCACCTACACGCTCTACGCAGTCGCCACCGGCCAGCGCGACGCCACACTGATTGAGGTGCCAAGACGGACTTCCGACTTCGGCCTCGACGTCGATACGATGAAGTCGGCATCCCGGACCGCGAATCTCGTCTGGCTGTGCGTGCCCAACAACCCGACCGGTCATCGCGATCCGGATGACGAGATCCGCGCAATCATCGAGTCGACCAGCGCCATCGTGGTCCTCGACGGGGCCTACGCTGAGTTCACCGGAGACCGCTGGTCGAAGTGGCTCAACGAATACCCCAACCTGGTTGTACTCGGAACGATGTCGAAAGCCTTCGCTCTGGCCGGTGCGCGCGTCGGTTACTCGCTCTCATCACCCACCCTGGCGGCTGAACTCCACCGGCAGCGCCCACCGGGCAGCATCTCAACGCTCTCCGCCGCGTTAGCCGAACGCGCCCTCGCAGAGCCACACTGGGCCGCCGCCAACGTTGAGCGGGTCGCCGCCCAAAGAGACTCGCTCGCAGATCGGCTCTCAGAGTTCGGCTTCGAGATGTCTCCGACGGTCACCAACTTCGTCCTTGCCCGGGTCGGACCCGAAGCCCGTGACCTGGCAGAAACTCTCATGTGGGAAGATGGAATCGTCGTTCGTTCCTTTCCACAGACCCACACCCTCACCTTCTACTTGAGGTTTACTGTTCGCTCCCCCGCCGAGAACGACCGTCTGATCACCACACTGTCCAGGAGGCTGCCATGACCCGCACCGCTGCCGTCGAGCGCTCGACCAGAGAAACAACAGTGTCCGTGAAGCTCGATCTAGACGGCTCCGGTGATGGGAACATCTCGACGGGAGTCGGGTTCTTCGATCACCTGCTCACGTCTCTCTCCCACCACTCACTGATCGACCTGACCGTCGAGACAGAGGGCGACCTCCACGTGGACGACCACCACACGGTCGAAGACACTGCCCTGGTTCTCGGCGAGGCGCTGGCGGCGGCACTCGGCGACCGATCGGGCATATCTCGATTTGCAGAGGCCCGGGTGCCGATGGATGAAGCTGTGGCCGAGGCAGTGATAGACGTGAGCGGCCGGCCCTATGCGGTGATCGAACTTCCATTCACAACCGACCGAATCGGAAACCTGACAACGCAGAACATTCCCCATGCCCTCGAAGCATTCACTCGCACCGCCGGACTGACTCTCCACCTCCGGGCACGAGGCGCCAACGACCACCACATCGCCGAGGCGGCTTTCAAGGCCCTCGCCAGAGCCCTCCGGGGTGCGGTGGCCTTTGATCCGCGCCGGTCGGGCGTGCCGTCGACCAAAGGGACGTTGTGACCAGAATCGCCGTCATCGACCATGGGGCGGGCAATCTCGTCTCGATAGCTCAGGGACTCGAGCGCTCGGGAGCCGACGTCACCGTTGCGGATGTTCCAGCCGGGCTGGCAGGAGTCGATGGTGTGGTTCTTCCCGGCGTCGGATCCACCGGAGTTGCCATGCGCCGCCTGAGACAGAGCGGATTCGTTGATCCGCTTCTCGAACTTGACCGGCCGTTGTTGGGGATCTGTGTTGGCCTGCAGTTGTTTTTCGAATCCAGCGACGAAGACGCAACCGCCTGCCTCGGTCTGATGCGGGGCCGGGTGGAACAGCTTCAGGAAACTCCCAAGTTGCCGCACATCGGATGGAACGATCTCACCTTCCAGAGGGAAGACCCCCTTTTCGCCGGAGTTGCTGATGATGCACCTTTCTACTTCGTCCACTCCTACGCGGCGGTGCCGATTGATGAGACCGTCGTCGTTGCG
This sequence comes from Acidimicrobiia bacterium, assembly GCA_029210695.1. Lineage (NCBI taxonomy): Bacteria > Bacillati > Actinomycetota > Acidimicrobiia > Acidimicrobiia bacterium. The sequence continues at coordinate 43,895 of JARGFH010000027.1, read as the reverse complement.
CGCGCTACCTACGGCAATCCCTTCGTAGCGGCCGCCCGGGACGGAATACGGGTTGGAGTGCAATTCCACCCGGAGCGCAGTGGCCCGGACGGTGTCAGGGTGCTCGGGAACTTCGTGCGGGAGTGTGCGGAGGCTGCCGATGCTGCGTAGCCGGATCATCCCGTGCCTCGACGTCGATCACGGGCGAGTCGTCAAGGGAGTCAATTTCGTCGATCTGGTAGATGAGGGCGATCCTGTCGAACTGGCCGCCAGGTATGCGGCCGAGGGAGCAGACGAAATCGTCTATCTGGACATCACCGCCTCATCGGACGAGCGAGACATCTTCCTGGACGTTGTGCACCGGACGGCTTCCGAGGTTTTCGTGCCCCTGACGGTTGGAGGCGGGGTTCGATCGGTAGACGACATGCGCTCGGTGTTGCGGGCCGGCGCCGACAAGGTGTCCGTGAATACCGCCGCTGTAGAGCGGCCGTCGCTCATCGCCGAGTGTGCTGCCGAGTTCGGCCGTCAGTGTGTGGTGCTAGCTGTGGATGCCAAGCGAACCGGAGAGTCGTGGGAGGTCTACACGCACGGTGGGCGCACTCCGACCGGCATCGACGCCATCGAGTGGGTGACCGAAGGTGTCCGCCTGGGTGCCGGCGAGATCCTGCTCACCTCGATGGATCGGGATGGCACCAAGAATGGGTTCGATGTGGAGTTGCTCCGGGCGGTCGGCGACGCCGTTCCGGTTCCCGTCATTGCCTCCGGTGGCGCCGGAACAGTCGAACATTGCGTGGCGGCCGTCACCGAGGGCGGCGCCGCTGCCGTGCTGGCCGCTTCGATCTTTCACCGCAAAGAGATCGAGATCGACACTGTGAAGGCAGGGCTGGAAGAGGCCGGTGTGCCGGTGAGGAGGGTGTCATGAACGATGGCCTGAGCCCCCCTACCCCCGACCCTTCGGGTCGGCGGTACCTTCCCCCCTCCGGGGGGACCGACAAGACCCCCAACCCCAGCGGCTCCGCTGTTGCGTCTTCCCCCCAAGGGGAGACCGATCTGGTTCCGGGGATCGTGCAAGATGCCGATACCGGACGCGTCCTCATGCTGGGTTATCTCAACCAGGAAGCCAAGGACCTAACTCTCGAGACCGGGTTCGTTCACTTCTGGAGTCGCTCCCGCCGCGCAATCTGGAAGAAGGGTGAGACCAGTGGGAACACCCTTCGTCTCGTGAGCATGGCCGAGGATTGCGATTCGGATGCCTTGCTCATCCTGGCCAGTCCAGATGGGCCCACCTGCCATACCGGTGAGGTGAGTTGTTTCGATGGTCGCGAGTTGCTCGTCGCGAGTCACGAGTCGGCCCCCCTACCTCCGCCTTCGCGTCGCTCGGCGCAGGAACCTTTCCCCCAAAGGGGGACCGATGCACATTCGCTGAGTCCGTTGTGGCAGACCATTCAGCAACGCAAGGTGAAGCGGCCCGACGGGTCCTACACCGTGCAGTTGATTGACGGCGGAGTCGACTTCACCGGCCGCAAGGTGCTCGAAGAGGCAGGCGAAGTCCTGATGGCCGCCAAGGATCACTCCATCGGAACCGCCGACGATCGACGGGTCGCCGAAGAGGCTGGGGATTTGATCTACCACCTCCTCGTATTACTCGCCGAGCGCGACATCTCGATCGCCGAGGTATTCGATGTGCTCAAGGAACGTGAGGGCTGACGCGCCTCCGCTCCGCTCCGGCGCAGGAACCTTCCCCCGAGGGGGGACCGACACTTACAATCCCTGCATGACCACCAAGACAGTTCTCGGAACCTGCCACCACGACTGTCCGGACTCGTGCGGATGGATCGCCACCGTCGAGGACGGCGTCGCAGTGAGGCTGCGCGGCAACCCGGATCACCCCTTCTCGCAGGGCGAACTATGTCCGAAGGTCAACCACTTCATCGACCGCGTCTACAGCCCCGATCGTCTGCTGCATCCGTTAGTCCGGACCGGGCCGAAGGGCGAAGGTCGCTTCGAACGTGCCACTTGGGAACAGGCCCTGGCAGTGGTGGCCGAGCGCCTCCACGAGACGAAGGACCGATGGGGAGGTGAGTCGATCCTTCCCTGGTGGGATGCGGGAACCCAAGGGCTCATCCAGATGAGTTCCCTGGACCGCCGGTTGTTCGCCCGGATCGGCGCTTCACAACTGACGGGGTCCCTGTGCGGCGGCACTGCCAGTGATGGGACAGCGTCCACCTACGGATCCTCGCACGCGGCCGACCCGATGGATGTGCGACATGCCCGGTTCATTCTGTTGTGGGGAACCAACACCAAGCTGACCAACCGGCACTTGTGGCCATTCATCGAAGAGGCCAGGAGGAATGGTGCAGAAGTGGTGGCGATCGATCCGATTCAGACAGCAACCGCCGCGGCTGCCGACCGGCACATCCAGCCCCTGCCCGGCACCGACGTTGCCCTGATGCTCGGGATGATGCACGTGTTGATTCGGGACGATCTGCTCGATCACGACTACCTCGACAGCTACTCGACGGGCTTCGAGGCGTTGCGCGAGCACGTAGCCGGGTGGACGCCACAGAGAGCTGCCTCCGAGTGTGGTCTTTCCGCCGAGGTCATCGAGGAGCTAGCCCGCAGTTATGGGGCTGCCCGACCGGCCCACATCCGCACGCTGATCGGCGCCGAACACCGCGAGAACGGGGCGATGTTCTTCCGGGCGCTCACTTGCCTGCCGGTTCTGACCGGGTCATGGCGCGACCTGGGCGGCGGTTTGTCGAAGAGCACCCACTCGTGGGCAAATTCCAATGTGGACGACGGCGTGTTCGATCCTGCACCGTCGGGCCGGGAACGCCGCGGAATCAACATGAACCACCTGGGCCGTGCCCTCACCGATCCTTCGATGGATCCGCCGGTGAAAGCGTTGTTCGTGTGGAACGGGAACCCGGTGGTGACTGTTCCGAATGCTTCGCTCATTCGAAAGGGTCTCGAGCGAGACGATCTCTTCACGGTGGTGAGCGAGCAGTTCATGACCGATACGGCCCGCTATGCCGATGTGGTCTTCCCGGCGACCACCCAACTCGAGCAGGTCGACGTTGTGACTGCCTGGGGCCATCTGTACCTGGGATGGAATGAGCCGGCCATCGCCCCCCTCGGAGAAGCCGTTCCCAACACGGAGCTGTGGCGCCGCCTCGCCCTTTCTTTGGGATTCGAGGATGAGGATCTCTTCGAGTCAGACCGAAGTCTGATCGAGTCGGCCGTGTCCGGTGTTGACCTCGATCTACTGCAAAGCAAGGGAATGGTGCGCGTCGACGTCCCGACCGAACTCCTCCCCTACGCCGAAGGCGGTTTCCGCACCGCCAGCGGACGCGCCGAGCTCTATTCGGAAACACTGGCTGCCGGGGGTCTGGATCCGCTTCCGACCTACCACCCGCCCAATGAGGGGCCGACCGGGCCGCTCGCCGAGCGTTATCCGCTGTCTTTGATGACGCCGAAACACCACACGAGGTTCTTGAACTCCTCGTACTCGCATCTCCCGAAGCATGGGCCCAGAGAGACCGGGCCGTTCGTCGAGATGGATCGGGCCGACGCCGAATCCCGAGGAATCTCCGACGGGGACAAGGTCGCAGTGTGGAACGACCGAGCACGACTCACTCTTCCGGCCGTGATCTCCGATCGCCTGCGACCGGGCGTGGTCTCCGTGCCGTTCGGCTGGTGGAGCGATGACCACGGAGAACCGATGACCGCCAACTCTCTGACCAGCGACACACTCACCGATTGGGGCGGCGGAGTGGCATATCTGGACACGCTGGTGGAGGTAGCGAGGATCTAGCCGTCCCTCAGACTTTCTGCGCAATGCAATGGCGCGCTACGCGCCAGAGTATTGCGCAGAAAGTTCGGGGGGACCTTCTAGTGGTCTGTCTGCTATTTGATGACCGGGGTAGGCAGTGCCACGAACCCTGCCACAGCGGGGATCGTCCGGCAGGAGACCAAGTCACCAAATCCGCGACGGACCACTAGACGCTCGTTCCGCGCTGCCAGCTGTCGTAAAGGCGACCGTAGATCCCGCCTTCCATCACCAGCGCGTCGTGGGTGCCGTCTTGAACGATCCGACCGCCTTCGAACACGATCACCCGTTCGGCGGCCTCGGCCGTCGAGAGCCGGTGCGCGATGGTGACCACAGTTCTACCAGTCGTCAATCCCGACAAAGCCCGGTTGATCCGAACCTCGGTTACCGGATCAACGGCTGAAGTCGCTTCGTCGAGTACCAATAGATCAGGATCGGCAATGGCAGCCCGGACGAGGGTCACCAGTTGTCGCTCGCCCACCGACAATGCGCCGCCCCGCTCCCCCACCTGTGTCAGCAATCCTCCGCTGAGTTCGCCGAGCCAGTCGCTGAGTTTCAATCTCCGGAACGCCGATTCGAGTTCGGCGTCCGTTGCTTCCGGCCGGCCCATCCTGACGTTGTCGGCGATAGTGCCGCTGAACAGCATCCCTTCCTGCGGCACCATCACGACCCGGTCCCGGAGCGACCGGAACCGGACGGTTCGCAGGTCGAGCCCTCCCATCACGATCCGTCCCGCCGTGGGGTCCATCAGCCGGGTGAGCAATTTGGCGAACGTGGTCTTCCCCGAACCGGTCTCTCCAACGATGGCGACCCGGCTGCGCGGCTCGATTGAGGCATCGACATCGACGAGCACCGGGGGACCGCTCGCCTCCCCGGCCGTTTCTCCCGGCCGTGGATATCGGAACGAAACCCCCTCGAACGAGACGCCGAGCGAAGCGGCCGGCAGGTCCACTCCTTCCGCACCGGGATCGGCGACGTCGGGCGCGATGTCGAGTACGTCCAGCACTCGCCGCCATCCGGCCACGGCCGTCTGGGCCTCGTTCACAGCCTCTCCGAGCATCTGGACCGGTTGCACGAACAACTGCACCAGGAACAGGAACGCCACGACGGTACCGACCGATGTAGAGCCGTTCACCGCCAGAACAGTGCCGACCACCAGCACCGCAGCCACGACCATGGCCGAAAGCAGTTCGCCGGCCCCCGAAAACGACGAAGACAGCGCCCCTGCTCTCACGCCGGAGCGACGGTGCTGGTCGATAGATTCTCCCAGTCGTTGCCGGATCCGGTCTTCGATCCCGTACGCACGGATAACCGGGGCGCCGACCACTACTTCCGCCAGTATCGCCAGCATCCGACCGACCCGCTCCCGCACGGTGAGGTAGGCCACCTCGAGCCGCGACTGGAACCACTTGATCGTCAGGACGATCACAGGACCCAGGACCACGACGACCATCGCCATCGGCACCGAGTACACAAACATGACGAGCAGCGACAGCAAGGCTTGCCCCCCGTTGATGATCAACATGAGGCCGCCCCATTGCATGAACCGGCTGATCTGATCGACGTCCGAAGTCACCCGGGCGACCAGAACGCCGCGTTGTTCCGATGCCTGGTGGAGCATCGAGAGGTCATGTATGTGGCGGAAGGCGCGCACGCGTAGCAGCGAAAGGGCGGTTTCGGACACCCGGGCAAGTCGTAGATGCATGGCTCCGGTGGAACCGGCGGTGACTGCCACCGCCAGCAGCGCCCATGCCGTCATCGACAACACGAAGCCCATGTCGACTCCGCCGTCGGCGAAACCACTGTCGATGATCTGCTGCACCGCCACGGGTACGATGACACGTCCGGCGGTGGCGATGAGCGCCAGCGTCAACGTTGCCGGGAGGCCTCGTCTCAGTTCGGGGGAAAGGCTCAGACCCCGACGTATGGTGGCGGTGGCGCCCCGACGCTCCGCCTGCTGGGCGGCGATGGTCATCGGGTTTCCTCTTGCTCGTACGCGTCTATCAGACTCCGATACGGCGCCAGCGTCTGATACAGCTCGTCGTGATGTCCCCGGCCCATGACCCTGCCGTCCTCGATGTAGATGACCTCGTCGGACAACACGATCGAGGAACGCCGGTACGCGACGATAACGACCGTGGTGTCGAGTTCGGCCAGGCCGGCCAGGATCTCCTGCTCAACGGATGGGTCAACGGCCGAGGTGGCATCGTCCAGCACCAGCAGTCGCGGACGGCGAATGAGCGCCCTGGCCAGCGCGATCCTCTGACGCTGACCGCCGGACAGCGACGCACCCCGCTCCCCCACCAGAGTGTCGAATCCCTCCGGCAGTTGAGAGATGAACTCGTCGGCCCGGGCCAATTCGGCCGCCTCCTGCACTTCCGCCAGGTCGTACTGCCCGCCGAGCGTGATGTTGTTATAGACGGTGTCGTCGAATAGGAACACCTCCTGGAATACCAGGCTGACCGAATCAGCCAACTCAGACCGTTCGAGTTCGGCGAGACCATGGCCGTCCAGGCAGATCTCGCCGCGGTCGGGGTCAAAGAGCCTGACCATCAGGTGAGCGAGCGTCGACTTCCCAGAACCGGTCGGGCCAACGAGCGCCACGGTCCGACCGGGCGCAACACTCAATGTCACCGACTCGACACCGCGCCGGCCGCCGTTGTCCGACCTGTGCGATTGCGCCTGCGCGGAGAGGTCGTCGGTCTGGGTCTCCGGATAGAGGTAACCGACCGCCTCCACACTGGTTGCCGCCCCTCCACCGTTCCCGGTCGCCTGCCCTCCGTATTCAACTTTGCTCTGCTCGCCCAAAACGCCTTCGATCCGATCCATGCCGACCACCGAACGGGGCATCTCGCCGAGCAGCCAGCCAAACACACGCATCGGCAGCGCTACCAGCCGGAACAGGTACGCAAAAGTGATCATGGTCCCGGGAGTAACCGCACCCTGCTGGACACGCCATGCTCCGACGGCCAGCACGGCCAGGACTCCGATGTTGGGGAGGGCTTCCATGAGCGGGTCGAACATCGCACGAAGCGAACCGACCTCGACCATGCGATCGCGCAATGCATCGGATCGATCCCCGAACCGGCCCACCTCCTGGTCTTCGCGTCCCAGGGTCTTGACGACCAAGGCGGCATCGAACGACTCGTGGGCAATCTCGGCTACTTCTGCGCGCAAACGCTGGGCCGAGGCGGCGACCGCCCGCATCCGGCGCTGGTAAAAGAAGTTCACGATGAGTATTGCCGGCCCTACTGCGAATCCAACGAGGGCGAGAAACGGGTCGGTGAGCACCAGCAGCGTGGCGGTAACGACGAGCATGACGATGACACCGAACGCCATCGGCAGCGGGGCGGCAATGAACGAGGCGGCCTCGACGTCTTCGTTGACGTTCGACAACAGCTGACCGGTCGGGTGCCGCCTGTGCCACTCGATCGGCAGTTGCAGGTATCGATCGGTGATTTCGATCCGGTCACGCGCCTGGAGTCTGTATTGGGCGGCATACGCTCCGTACCGACGAAAGGTGATGCCGATCCCTCGCGCCAGGGCGACCCCGATGACCGCCAGCGCCGCGCCGACGAGTGAGGCCACCCGGACCTCTCCGGCGGCCACAGAAGGCAGAAGGATGTCGTCGGTGATCCACCCGATCACATAGGAGGACAGGATGGTCATCGCCGCGAACAACATCGTTCCCGCCCCACCGATGGCGAACTGCCGGGGAGCACGTCGAAGCTGGCGGACGATCAGCGCCCGGCCGCGTCCGAGCAGGGCGGCATCGAAGGGGGGCGGATCAACGGTCTGGCGAGAGGTCATCGGCCGCAGGCTACGACACGGCACACGCCAATCGGGAATCGGCCCCGCGGGCGACCTGCCCTACTCGATCAGATGGCCCTTGCCAACTACGACGATCCCGCCTTCGGAGATCGTGAACCGTTGCCGATCCGCCTCGAGGTCGACACCGATCTGGAACCCGTCCGGGACCATCACGTCCTTGTCGATGATCGCCCTCCGGATCACAGCACCACGCCCGACGGTCACGCCGTCCAACAGCACGGAGTCCTCAACGACCGTGTAGGAACGCACCCGCACATCGGGTGACAGAATCGACCGGCGCACCGTCGCACCGGAAACGATCGCTCCGTTGGAGACAATCGAGTTGATTGCATGGCCGCGCCGGCCGTCTTCATCGTGAACGAACTTCGCGGGCGGATACGGGAAGTGCCAGGTGAAGATCGGCCACTCCTCGTTGTACAGGTTGAAGACCGGCGATGTGGCGATCAGGTCCATTGAGGCTTCGAAGTAGGCATCGAGCGTCCCAACGTCGCGCCAGTACCCGCGTTCTTGTTCCTCCTGTCCCGGTACGTCGTTCCCGGCGAAGTCGTACACACGGGCGAGGCCGCGTTCCGTCATATACGGCATGACGTTCCCGCCAAGATCGTGACGGGACTCCTCGTCCTCTGCGTCGTACAAAACCGCTTCTCTCAGGATGTCGGCGGTGAACACGTAGTTGCCCATTGATGCATGCGCCATGTCGGGTCGTCCGGGCATGGCAGGAGGGTCCGCCGGCTTCTCGAGGAACTGTTTGATCTTGCCGTCTGCATCGGCGTCGATGATCCCGAAATCCGAGGCGCCTTCGATCGGGACCGGGATGGCTGCGATGGTGACGCCTGCACCCGAGTCGATGTGTTGTTGCACCATCTGAGCCGGGTCCATCCGGTAGATGTGGTCGGCTCCGAATACGATCACGTAGTCGGGGCGCTCGTCGCTGAGGATATTGAGGTTCTGCGCTATCGCGTCGGCGCTGCCCGCATACCAATGAGGACCACGACGCATCTGTGCCGGAACCGGGGTCACGTAGCTTCCCAGAATCGGTGACAGGCGCCACGTTTGCGAGAGGTGCACGTCGAGGCTGTGGCTCTTGTACTGGGTGAGCACAGCTATGCGACGGTAGTTGGCGTTGACCAGATTGGAGAGGACGAAATCCACCAATCGATAGTGCCCGCCAAATGGGACGGCCGGTTTCGCTCGTGCCCTGGTGAGCGGGAACAGGCGGTTGCCTTTCCCTCCCGCCAGAACCATCGCAATGATATGTGGTCTACGCGCCATGGTGTTCAACCTAGCGGAGCATTGCCCCTTCTTCACGAAACCTTCATACGCCGGGCCGTTGGTCCTTCACCTGCAGGTGATGCACTGAACATGAAGGAAGGAGCAAGCATATGAAACGAATCGTGACGGTTTTCGGGTTGGTAGCGGCATTGATGATTCCCGCCTCGATCGCAGTAGCACAAGCGGACGACGCCCCCCAAACCAAGCAGATCAGGCTCGGCGGCGGCGACCCTTCGGACTGCTCGTACTACATCGAGAAGGGCGAGCCCCAGATGATCAGGCTCCAGGCCGGAGCACAATCACAGACCGGCTCCCGCTTTGGTGCAGGCCCGATGGGCTCCGCAGCGGCCCCATTCCAGCGCCAGGGTTTTGGGCCAGGTGAATGCGACGGCGAGTGCGACGGTGATGGACCATTCGGACCATTCGGACCGACTGCCGAAGAAGCCCCATACGGTCCGTTCGGTGACCAGGATGGCGACGGAGTCGGCTACGGGCCAGGTGAATGCGACGGCGAGTGCGACGGTGATGGACCATTCGGACCATTCGGACCGACTGCCGAAGAAGCCCCATACGGTCCGTTCGGTGACCAGGATGGCGACGGAGCCGGCTACGGGCCTGCAACGACCGGAAACGGTCCAGGACCCCAGGACGGCACCGGCCCAATCCAAGCTGGAACCCGGGACGGTATCGGAAACGAGTTCGGCCCCGGACCGGGTGGAAACGCCTCTGCCTCCCCGGGCGGATCCGCCAATCAGAACGGAGCCGGACCGGGCGGCCGCAAGTAGGCATCGTGTCCCCGGCGCCAACCTCCCCCGCTCCCCTCGGGGGAGGTTGGGCTATGCCCGTGGTCCTTCATGCCATCCCTAGGATGGCCCTGTGAGCGATCGAACGATCCTGGTCGTCGACGACGAACGCAAGATCCGTCAACTCGTTCGCGCCTATCTCGAAAAGGACGGCTACACGGTCATTGAGGCGGCCGGCGGCCGGGAGGCGCTAGACAAAGCACGGTCCCATAACCCTGATTTGATCGTGCTGGATGTCATGCTCCCGGGCCTCGATGGCATTGAGGTCCTGCGCGAGTTGCGAACGTTCTCAAACGTTTACGTTGTGATGCTGACGGCCAAGACTGAGGAGGTCGACAAACTGATCGGTCTTTCCGTCGGCGCCGACGATTACCTCTCCAAGCCGTTTAGCCCGCGCGAACTCCTCGCCCGCATCAAAGCCGTGCTCAGACGCGATCGTGGTCTTCCGAAACCAGAAGCCAACGCCTTCCGCTTTGATGGGCTCACCCTGGACGGAGACCGCCGTGAGGTCACCCGTTCTGGAGCGCCGGTGGAACTCACGGCGCTCGAATTCGACCTTCTGGCTGCGCTCGTCTCCGAACCGGGGAGAGTGTTCAGCAGACGCCAGCTCCTCGAACGCGTCTGGGGTTGGGATTTCTTCGGAGACGAACGCGTTGTCGATGTCCACGTTCGGAATCTTCGCAAGGCACTCGGCGACGATGCCACTCAGCCAACCATCATCGGGACGGTTCGCGGTGTCGGCTACAAGTTCTTGCTCGAGTCATGAAGGTCCTCCGCCGCCTCGATGTTCGCCTCCTCCTGTCGTATGTAGGAGTGATCGGTGTGACGTTGACCGTCATGACGGTGACGCTGCAACTCCTGGCGCCGTCCGAGTTCGAAGCGCAGGTGTCGACGATCGGACAGCAGTACGGATTCGGAAGGCAGGCCACTCCGGAGACCACTGATTCAACAGTCTTGAGCGGGACCACGGACCCGACTGCGGGTCAGACCGGCGACTCCTCACCGACCAGCGACGGCGCGACCCCGACGACCGCTGCCACCACCCCCGGAATGGGCCCCGGCAACGACGGGAGCGGTCCGGGCGGTCCGGGCGGGCCGGGTGGAACCGGAGGCGCAGGTGGAACAGGTGGAACAGGAGGTACCGGTGGTACCGGTGGTAGCGGAAGCGATGCGGCCCCACGATCGGGCGACGGAGGAACTCGGTCTCATGGAGCAGAAGCGCTGAACCCGACCGAATTCGAGGCGGCCCAGCAGGGGCCAAGAGGAGTCGGCGGCACTGAGACGATCGTCATAGACCTCGAGAACGCCTTCGACGATGCCCTCAACAAGGGCTTGTGGATAGCTCTCCTCGCCAGCCTCGTCCTGGCGACCGCCCTGGCTGCGCTGACGTCACGACGCATTCTGCGACCATTGCGCAACGTACAGGCAGCCACGCGGCGACTTGCCGACGGTCGATACGACGAACGGGTACCGGTTCCCCGTGAGGTGGAACTCGCCAAACTCGCCACGGATGTCAACGCGCTCGGCGACACGCTCGCCAGGACGGAGCAGCAGCGAAGCAGGCTCATGTCGGACCTCGCTCATGAGCTCCGCACCCCGCTCACCACCATCCAGGGTTACATGGAGGGCTTGATCGACGGCGTCTTCGAACCGACTCCAGAGGTCTACCTCGAAGTAGCCGAGGAGGCAACCCGACTGAAGCGACTCACCGCCGACCTCGCACTGCTCTCGCGCGCTGAGGAGGGGGCACTGGTCCTTGACCTACAGCATGCGGACCTCGGCGAGGTCGCCGCCCGGGCAGCCGAGCGGCTCCGGCCACAGTTCCTCGACAAGGAAGTCGAGCTTTCGATCGGGCCGGCGCCCGACTTGCCGATCCACGGAGACGCCGATCGCCTGGCGCAGGCCTTCACCAACATCGTGGGCAACGCGCTCGTCCATACACCGGAGGGAGGACGCGTGTGGTTGACGGCCTCATGCGATGAGGTTTCGTGCGAGGTGTCCGTTCACGACACCGGAGAGGGCATCCCGCCGGACGAACTCCAGCAGATCTTCGAGCGCTTTCATCGCGTTGAGGGCGAAGGGAAGACCTCTGCCGGGTCGGGAATCGGACTCACGATTTCGCGCACGATCGTACGCTCACACGACGGCGAGCTGACTGTCGGCTCAGCCGGCCCCGGCCGGGGATCGACCTTCACGATTCGACTTCCGAGAGCGGACCCATGAGACGAATGGCGGCGACAGTGCTGAGCATCATCGTGATCCTGACCGCCTGTGGAACCACGTCTGCTCCGCTCGAGGTGCCTGAGTTGCCCCCGATCGATGATGCGATCCTCAGCAGCCTCCTCGAATCCGGGGATCCGATCGTGCTGAATGTGTGGGCTTCCTGGTGTATTCCCTGCCGATCTGAAGCCCCTCTGCTCTTCGCGGCCTATGAGGCGTTCGGTGACCGGGTGAGCTTCATCGGTGTTGATATTGAAGACACCCAAGAGAACGCCCGCCAGTTCATCTCCGAGTACGGCCTCGAATTCGACAACTACTTCGATAGGTCCGGAACGGTGCGGGCAAGGCTGGGCGGGGTCGGAGTGCCCATCACCTACTTCTTCGCACCGGGAGGCGAGCTCGTCTACCGGCACAACGGCGTGATCGACGAGCGCACCCTCTCACTCCAGATAGACGAGATCCTGAACCGATGACAAAGAGACGTTCGAGGTTCTGGGTTTTGGGTTCTAGGTTCCGGGCACGTACGACGCCGGCAGAACCTACAACCTACAACCTAGAACCTCCCGATCGACCAACGCGGCTCAACCGCAGTATCTCTGTGAACGCCTGATGGAGTTCACCCTGCTCTGGGCGGCATTGCTGGCAGTCGGCGCTCTATGGCTGATGCTGCGACTCGAACGGCGCCTTGGCCTCCTTCCGGACGATCGGTCCGATTGGTTCGATACCCTCCTGGGCGCGGCCGTCTTTGGATTGGTGGCCGGGCGTATCGCCGCGATGCTCCTCACCGGGACGAATCCGTTGACTCACCCGGCCGACATCATCTTGATCAGGGGTGGCGTCGACACCGGTTTCGCCAGCATCGGCGCGCTGTTGTTCCTCATCTGGGCAATCCGCCGCTCGCTGCCCGCCGCGCTGGACCTCGTCTCACCGGCGGTGCTCGCCGGGCTGGCCGGTTGGCACGGTGGGTGCGTGTTCAGGGGGACATGTCTCGGTACTCGCTCGGAGGTCCCCTGGGCGTTTGCGGAGCCCGGCTCTTCCCTCACCCGACATCCAACCGAGCTCTATGCGGCGTTTGTCTTCGCGGCCGCCGCTCTCGGTGCGCTATTTCTGCTCCGTCGGCTCACCCGTCCCGGTGTGGTGGCGGCCGGTGCTCTGGCCACCGCCGGCGCGATCCGGCTGATCACCGAGCCGATCCGACCCTCACTCGGTTCCGGCCCGATCTGGTGGTACTCGGCTGGTCTTCTGGTGGGTGCCGTCCTGGCGGCTACGGCGTTCTTCCGCCAATCCCCAGATCGCCGCCCCGAGGCCTAGGGCGATCGCCACCGAGACCACCAGCATCACATCACGAAAGGCCGCCACCTGTGCACCTGTCCCGGCCGTGGTGGCCGCACCCCGGTACTCGCTTCCGGAATTGGCCGCCACCCGTATCGCCCAGAATGCGCCCAGGAGAGCGATACCTGTCACCTGGCCGAGTATGCGAGTGATCGACAGTAGGCCGGAAGCGACCCCGTATTGCTCGGGAGGCACGGATCCCATGATGGCGCTGTTGTTGGGCGATTGGAACATGCCCATGCCGACACCGATCGGCACCGTCAAGAGGACAAACCCGATGGCGGACGTGTCGACACCCAGCGTCCGCAGAGACGCATAGCCGACAACGAGAACGGCCAGCCCGACCACCGTCATCGGCCTGGAGCCGAATCGATCCGACAGGCTTCCGCTGATCGGTGCGATGAGCGCGATTGCCACCGATGGTCCGGCCAGCATCACACCGACGGCGCCCGGTTCATACCCGAGCACATTCTGAAGGTAGAACGGAAAGAGGATGAATGATCCGGCAACTGCCACGAAGGTCAGATATCCGGTGCCGACGCTGACCGATAGCAGGCGCTGGCGGAACAACCGCAGGTCCAGCATCGGCTGGACTCGCCTGAGTTCGAACTTCACGAACGAGATGAGGCCGATCACTGCGCCCGCAAACAGCAGCAGTATCCGCCCATCGGCGAACCCCACGGTCTGGCCGACCGTCAACGCCAGGGAGATACAGAGGAGGGTGAAGAAGAGGAGCACGGCCCCCGGGTGGTCGAACGTCTGGCCTCCCCTGGGTCGAACCGCCGGAACGAACCGCGAGGCTGCGACCGTCCCCACCACGCCGATCGGAAGATTCACATAGAAGATCCAGCGCCAGTCGAGCGTCTGAATCAACAGGCCACCAACGGTGGGGCCGACGACGATACCGATCGAAACCAGGCTGCCGGCGATGCCGAGTGCCCGGCCTCGCTCCCAGGGAGGGAACGCCTCCGCCACGATTGCCAGTCCCAGCGACAGAACCATCACCGCGCCGAGCGCCTGGAGCACCCGGAATCCGATGAGCCAACCGATGCTCGGCGAGAGCCCGGCCAGCACCGATCCGGACGTGAATACGACAAAGCCGGCGGTGTAGATCGGTTTCTTGCCGATCATGTCGCCGAGGCGGCCGACCATCAGCGAGAGCGACGCAAGGGTGAGTGAGTAGGCAAGAACGACCCACTGCACAACCGGGAAGGTCGTGTCGAATGCATCGACGAGCGTCGGCAAAGCCACGTTGACGATGGAACCATCGATTGTCGACATGATGATGCCGAGGCCGACCGCCACCATCGCCTGCCATTTGCGGGCGTAGTCGACACCTTCGGGGGGCGTGACATTGGCTGCGGGGGCGGGCATCTGCTCTCCAGAACGGGAATGGGACGCTACCAGGCCGATCGACCGGTCATGATCGACGGGCCCCTACACTCAGTGCCTCATGGCCCTCATTCTCAGCGCACTCCTGATCTTCTTCATGCGCGTCACCGATCAGACCCTCGGTACGCTGCGCATCGTGATGCTCGTCCGCGGGCGGAGACTCCTCGCCGGCGCCCTCGGCTTCTTCGAATCGCTGGTCTGGGTCCTGGCGGCCGGTCAGGTTCTCACGAACCTCGATTCACCCCTCAAGATCGTTGCCTTCGCCGGTGGGTTCTCGGCGGGAACGATGCTCGGTGGAACCGTTGAGCGCTGGCTCGCCCTGGGCGACAGCCTTCTCCAGATCGTCGCACCGGTCGAAAGCCCGGCGGCGGCGCCCGCCTTGCGGGAGGCCGGTTTCGGGGCGACCGTCGTCAACGCCGAGGGCATGGACGGCGCGGTCCGGGTCACATTCACCGTGATCCCGCGAAAGCGGTCGCGGGAGGCCATGCGGATCGTCAAATCGGTCAATCCAGAGGCGTACATGACATACGAGCAGATCTCGACCCCGAACCTCGAACTGATAAAAGAACAACGCCGCCTGATCCGCAAGTAACAAACCGTTTTCGCGCGGGAACTCCACCCTATAGGGGGCAATCCCCGCGCGAAAACAGTTCGGGGGGTCAGGTGGGCCGGCGGTCGAGGTGCTGATAGGCGCCGGTGCGGAGGTGGCACGCCGCGAAATGGTCCTCAGAGGTCCCGGACGGCGCCATTTGAGGATCCTCGACATCACACACGCCCTCAACCGCGATCGGACACCGTGGATGGAAGCGGCATCCGGACGGCGGGTTGATCGGGTTCGGGATCTCGCCCTGGGGCAGCGGCTCAGTCCTCCGGTGGCGTGGGTCCGGCACCGGAACCGCGGCAAGTAACGATCTCGTATAGGGATGGCGAGGATTGTTGAAGACTTCGGCGAGTAGCCCGATCTCGACGATCTTGCCGAGGTACATGATGGCGATCCGGTCACAGATGTACTTGGTGGTGGCAAGGTCGTGGGTGATGAACAGATAGGTGAGATCGAACTCGTCCTTCAATTTGATCATGAGCTCCAGGAGCAGCGCCTGCACTGAAACGTCGGCCGAGGCGATCGGTTCGTCGGCCACGATCAACTCGGGGCGGGTGATCAAGGCGCGAGCCAGCACGATGCGCTGGCGCTGGCCTCCCGAGACCTGATGCGGGTACTTGTCGTAGAAAAAGTCCGGCGGCGACATCCCGACCGCCTCGAGGAGCTCGAACACGAGCTGCTTGCGTTCCTCGAAGGTCGTGTCGGGAAGGTGGATTTGAGCCGGGTGCTCAATCGCCTGACCCACGGTCATGCGCGGGTTGAGCGACGCAAGCGGATCCTGGAACACCACTTGCATCTTGCTCCTAGCCTTACGGAGGTCTTCGCGTTTGAGAGTCCCGAGGTCGACACCGTCGACCTTGACGTGACCCTCGGTGGCGTCGAGGAGGCGCAACACCAACCGTCCAACCGTCGACTTGCCCGAGCCGCTCTCCCCCGCCAGGCCGAGAACCTCGCCCCGCTTGATCGTGAAGGACACGTCGTCGACCGCTTTCACGTAGTCGATGTGACCGCGCGACAGCAGACTGGCGATGAACCCCTTCTGAACCGGAAACCACTTCTTGACATGGGTAACCTCAACGAGGTTGTCCTGCTCGCCTCCTTCATCATGGAACTCCCGGACCGGCTGCGGATCAGGCATCGTGGCCTCCCGGTTTGGCGGGGTGATCCTGATACAGCCAGCATGCGGTGTAGTGATCGCCTTCTAATGGCAGGAATTCCGGCTGACGTTGAGAGCAGATCGGCATGACAGCCGGGCACCGGGGATGAAAGGCGCAGCCCGACGGGGTGTGGAGCAGGTTGGGTGGTGCCCCCGCCATTTGATAGAGCTCGGCACCGTCCAGCTCGATATTCGGCACCGCCCGCAAGAGGCCCTGCCCATACGGGTGTTTGGTATCGAGGAACAGGTCGTTGACCGAGGCAAGCTCGGCCATCCGCCCGGCGTACATCACGGCCACGCGATCGGCCACCTCGGCCACCACCCCGATGTTGTGGGTGATCAGGACGATGGTGAGGTCGAACTCGTCTCGCAGTTCCCTCAGCAGGTCGAGGAACTGCGCTTCGACGATGACGTCGAGGGCGGTGGTTGGCTCATCGGCGATAACGAGGTCGGCCTGGAGAGCCAGGGCGAGGGCGATCATGATGCGCTGGCGCATCCCCCCTGAGAACTGGTGGGGGTAGTCGTCAATGCGCTCCTCGCGCAGGCCGAGGCGGCCGATGAGCTGTGCGGCGTGATCGCGGGCGGCGGCTTCTGACACATTGGGTTCATGGGTCATGACCGTCTCGGTGAGGTGGTCGACGATCTTCGAGAGCGGGTTGAGCGACGTCATCGGATCCTGGAACACCATCCCGAGCCGAGCCCCCCGTATCTCGCGCATTCTCCTTTCGCTCAAGGTCAGGAGATCGACTCCGTCGAACCACAGCTCACCGGTCGTGATCTTTCCGGGCCGGGTGATCATGCGCAGCATGGCCTTGCCCAGAGTCGATTTGCCGCAACCCGACTCTCCCACCAGGCCGAGAATCTCTCCCTTGCGAATGTCGAGCGACACCCGGTCTACTGCCGCCACCGGCCCAGCCCTGGTGCCGTATTCCACTGAAACATCGCGCAGCGAGTAGAGAACCTCCCCGGCCTTGAGCGGTGGTTCACCCAGTGTGATGCGCTGGCCGTAGATAGCGTCTTCGGTCATCTACCGCTCTCGCAACTTCGGATTGAAGATCTCGACGAGACCCTCCCCCATCATCGTGAAGGCGAGGACGATCAGCATGACCGCCAGACCGGGGAAGGTGATGAGCCACCAGGCAGATCGGATGAATTCCTGGCCGCGGGCGAGGTCGATGCCCCAGTCTGGAGTAGACGGCGGCAAGCCCAGCCCGAGAAATGACAAGCCGGCTCCGGTGAGAATGGCATCGGCGACGTTGACCGAGAAGATCACGGCCACCGAGGGGATGACATTGGGGAAGATGTAGCGGGTAAGGATCACCTTCGATTTGGCACCGAGGCTGCGAGCCGCCTCCACGTACAGCTCCTCTTTCGATTGCAGGGTCTGACCCCGCACGATCCGATAGTACGTGGGAATGTAGAGCACGGCGATGGCCACGATGATGTTGAAGATGCTGGGGCCGAGAACCGCGGTGATGGCGATGGCGAGGATGAGCCCTGGGAAGGCGTAGATGCTGTCCATGACCAGGGTCATGGCCCGGTCGAGCTTGCCTCCCGCGAAGCCGGCCAGCAACCCGAGCGGGACACCGATGACAAAAGAGGCGATAGAGGCTGAGAACCCGATGATGATGGCGATCCGGGCACCCCAGATGAGCCGACTCAACACGTCCTGACCCACCTGGTTCGTGCCGAGTGGAAAGCTGGTGGAGTCTTGGTCGGCACTCGACACGGCTCCGGAGTTCTGCAACGCCGGGAATTCCGCCGCGATGGACTCGTAGGTCTTCGAGGAGATCACAGCCGCCACGGCTTCGCCTGCTTCAACGCCGGCCAGCGCCTCTTCTGCAGTCTCGTACCGCTCGATCTGCAGGCGGATCCGGCCTTCTCCACCTGCTGCAGCTATCTCAGCGGTGACACGCTCTGCCTCGTCACGAGCCGCCTCACTCGAGGGGGTATCGATGGCCACCGCCACAGGCGTACGCACGCCCGGTTCGAACTCGGCGATAGCCGCAAAAGCACCCCCGATCGGTACAACGAGGATTTCCTGTTCGGGGAGCTCGCCGGGTGCCAGGAGGCGGGGGCCAACCTGTTCGAGAGGGTCGTGGCTTGCCAGCCACTGGGGAACGGCCGCGACGATCAGGAAGGCAACAACCATGGCGCTTGAGATGGCGACGAACCACCAGTCGGTCTTGTACCACTTGCGCGCCATGAGCACGCGCCTGGCGAAGCCGACTTTCTGGAGTTCGAGCTCCCAATCGGCGACCTGACCGGGATCCGGAGCTGACTCGAACTCGGCAGCCATCAGTACTTCACCCGTGGGTCGAGGACTGAGTAGATCACGTCCACCGCCAGACTGATCATCGCGACGAACAAGGCGAACACGGCCACTGTCGATTGGACTGCCTGGAAGTCGCGAGAGCTGATACGTTCAATTAGGTAGCGGCCCATGCCCGGCCAGTTGAAGACGGTCTCGGTGAGCACGGCCCCGGCGAGCAAGATCGCCACCTGCAATCCGATCACGGTCACCACGGGGATCATGGCATTCTTGAGGGCATAGCTGTACGTCACGACGCGCTCGCGAATGCCGCGTGCCCTGGCGGCCGCTACGTAGTCCTCTTGCAGCGCCTCGATGACGTTGATCCGGGTCAGACGAACGAACACGCCAGACAGCACCAACCCCAGAGTCATAGCCGGCAGGATCATATGACGAAGAACGCTGCTGAGGGCCGCCCAATTGCCGCTCAGGATTGCATCGACAAAGAGCAGGTTCGTGGTTCGCTCGAGCGTGGTGTTGGTCACCACGTCGATACGACCGGCGATAGGTGTCCAATCCAACCAAACGCTGAAGACGAGTCGCAAGAGCAGTCCCAGCCAGAAGATTGGCATCGAATACACGATGACGCTGTAGAGGCGTAGCCCGTAGTCGGCCGGTTTCTTGCGGCGGACGGCCGCGAACGTCCCGAGAAGGAGTCCGCTTCCCAGGGCGACGATCGCAGCCGGGATGATCAGCTCGAGGGTGGCCGGGAGCCGCTCTCCCAGCTCGTCGACGATCGGACGGCGGGCGCCGATGAAAGAGTCACCGAGATCGAAGGTGACGACGTCCCCGAGGAATCGAAAATACTGGACGATGAGCGGATCGTCGAGACCGAGCGCTTCCATGATGTTTGCCCGGGCAGCGTCACTCGCCTTCGGGCCCAGTGTCGAAGAGACCACATCGCCCGGCATGACCCGCAGCACAAAGAAGACGACCGAGATGAGGATGATGACCATAGGCACGGTCAGGGCGATTCGAGTGAGGATGTAGCGGCGCAAAGACTCACTGCCGCGCAAGAACACCCATGCCAGGGCCAACCCGGCCGGGATGCCGAAGACCAAGAAGACGATCAGCAACGGGTGCACAGGAACCCGAGGCTAGTCGACGCGTCCAAAAAGAACTGGGAGCGGGCCAAGCCCACTCCCAGTTCTCCTTCGCCAATTCCTGATTAGTCGGTTATGTCCAACACCGAGTAAACGAACTCGAAATCGGGTCCGATGTTGAGTGTCTGCGGATTTGGCAGGGAGCCGTCCCCGACGATCCCGTCCCGGTAGATGATGAACTCCGGCTCCAGCCACAGCGGGATCGTGACGACCTCATCGGCGTACACATCCTGCAACTGCTCGATGATTGCAGCACGCGCATCCAAATCCGTCTCGGCCCGCTGGTCGAGCAGCAGTTGCCCGAGAAGCGGATCAATGCCCGTCGTGGTGGCATCGCCGCACGAATCGTTCGGGCACAGGACCATCGTCCCGAGTCCGTCACCCTCGATGAACGGTTGCAGGTAGTTCTCGGCATCCGGGAAGTCGAAGAACCAACCGAGCACGCAGACCGGATAGGTGTCCCCATTCGTGCAGTTCGATACGTAGGTGCTCCACTCCTGAGCGATCTCATTGACATCGATCAGGCCGGTGGCCTCCCATTGTTGGGCGACCAGCAGCACGCCATCGGCGGTGGTAACACCGTAGTGCTCGGGCGGATAGCCAAGGTCGAGTTGCAGCTTGTTGGTCTCCGAATAGCCTGCCTGCGTGAGCAGGTCAACCGCCAGGTCGATGTTTGGCGCTTGAAAGGCATCTTCAAATGCCTCGTTGGCACCAAGGAACCCTGGCGGCACCGGCGACAGCAGTGGAGTCACCGCGCCGCCGAACACTACGTCGGAGAGCTCATCGCGGTCGATGGCCGCCGCCAAGGCCTGGCGAACGAGCGGATCTGACGTTACGAAGCCGTCGGCATGGTTGACGATCAGGTACCGGATCGGCGCCTGAGGAATCGTCTCCACGGTCAGACCATCAACGGACTTGAGCTCATCGGCGGCCTGGGAGCCGAGGATGCGCCAGGCGACGTCGATCTCGCCCTCGCGGACGGCATCGGCCATCGCGCTCGGATTGGCAAAACGCTGGACGATGATCCGATCCACCTTGGCCGGATAGGCACCTGTGTAGTACGGATTCGGCTCGAGCACGGTCTGCTCGGCCACCGTGTTCTCGGTGATGATCCACGGACCGAGCCCGTAGATCGGCGCCTCCGGCAGCAGGTTCATCTCATCCAGGGCAAAGAAGTCCGGATGGGCGATCGTATACGGCGCGCCCGCCAGGATTTGCGGGAAGAACCCGGCCGGTCCCAGCAGATTGAACCTGATGGTCCTGTCGTCGACAGCCTCGATGCTCTCCACATAGGGAATCGCCAGCGTGTTGCCCACCTGGTTCGGAGCACTCGCCTGGAGATCGGAGTCCATCAAACGGTTGAGCTGTTCGACCGCCATGTCGACGGTGAGCTCGAGCCCATCGCCAAAGACGAGGTCGTCACGCAGCGTCACTTCCCAGCTCAAACCGTCCTCGCTCGCCACCGGAAGGCTGGCAATGCCCGGCTCCAGCACGGAGTTGCTTCCCGGCTGGAACCGCAGCAGCGGCTCGTTGAAGGCCTTGATCAGCTCCCAGTCGGCGGTCGCGTAGGCGTCCGCGCTGTCGAGACTCGAGACTGCATCGGTCGTGCCGATGATGATGGTCCTCGGCCCTGCAGGTTCCGTCGTTGCGGTCGTCGGTTCTGTCGTCGGAGTCGTAGTGGTCTCCGTCGCGGTAGGTGTCGTGGTATCGGTCGTGGCTTCCGTTGTCTCGGTTGTCTCGCTGCTGCACGCAACCGCGATCACGGCGAAAACCACGAAAAGCAAAATGAGTTTCATGGATCGTCTCATATGTCCCTTCCTCTAATCAGCGGAATGGTTCCCACCACCCCGTAGAACATCCAAGTTAGCGCTCTCGGCCACTTGTTGTAGATTCCGGGACGGCGTTGGAGTCACTAATCGGAAGCACGAATTCGATCGTCCCGCCGTCCCCATCTTTGATCCGGATGGTTCCATTGTGCGCCTCAACGATCGCTCTGGCAATGGCGAGACCGAGTCCGGCACCCCCGCGGCGTCGCGCGGAATCCGCTCTCGTGAAGCTTTCGAAAGCACGATCCTTGAAATCGACTGGGAACCCGGGGCCATCATCACCGACGGTCACTGTGGCGTGCGCTTGGTTCTCACTCACCTCGATCGTCACCGTTCCGCCGCTTGGAGAGTGCTGCACGGCGTTTTCGATGAGGTTTCGCATGACCCGCATCATCCCCAATTCACTCGCAGACACAATCGCCGAGCCCTCGATCTGGACGCTGATCGAGCGCGGCTCGGTCAGCGGTACCATCGCATGGGCTACCTCGTCGGCGAGTGCGGCGAGATCGACCTCTATCTTGTCCATCGGGCGCTCACCCGCCTCGAGCGTGGCCAACTCAAAGAGGTCGTCGATGAGGACGGAGAGGTTCTCGATGTCTTTCGCAACCGAGTTCAGATAGCGATCCGGATCGGGGGCGAGCCCATCCTGAAGCGCCTCAACCGCCGCGCGCATTGAGGTCAGCGGGGTCCTCAGATCATGGCCCAGCGCGGCGAGGAACTCCCTTCTCACCTCGTCCGATCGCTCCTGCATCCGCCGGGCCTCGCCGAGCTGGTCGATCATCATGTCCATCGCCCTGGCCACTTCACCTACCTCGTCTGCCCGTTCGATGCTGGTCCGGGCAGAGAGATCACCGGCACCCACCCGGCCGGCGGCCCTCGCCAGATCCGCCAGGTCGGCTGCCAGCGGCCTCGTGACCGTCACGGCCAGTGCCACACCCAGCCCGACCCCGAGGAGAAGGGCCACCAGCACCAGCCGGAGATCGTGGGTCGACAGGAACATCGTGATGGCCGACACCGAAACGGCGGCAGCCGCGATGACGACGGCGGCAAGGCCGACAATCTGGAGGGTGGTGCGGAGCGTGTGGAACTTTCGGGTCATGGCCGGGAGACGCCAACCGACCAGCAGTGTCAGAACGGCGGCGCCTGCGAAGATGCCGTAGAGCAGTGCGCGATCGGCTGAGGTCGGCTGCATCGTCGCCTCGGTGATCAGCAACACGAGCGCCACCATGATGGCGGCCAGGGGAATCAGCAGTCTCATGGTTCGAACCGGTAGCCGACACCGCGGACCGTGACCAACCGCTGTGGATCATCCGGGTCACGTTCGATCTTCTGACGGACCCGCCGGACGTGCACGGTCACGGTGGCCGGATCCTGCCACTCAGCAGACGACTCCCAGACCTGCGAGAGCAGTTGGGCACGCGAGAACACCTGCCGGGGCGAGCCGGCCAGAAAGGCGAGCAGGTCGAACTCCCGGGCTGTCAGTTCCACCGGTGTACCGTCGACCATTACCTCGCGCGTGGCCGGATCGATCTGAAGCCCGCCGAACTCCAGGCGGCGGCCGCCCGGTTCCCTGGAGCTGCGGCGAAGAACAGACCGGACCCTGGCAATCAGCTCCCTGGGCGAAAAGGGCTTGACGACGTAGTCGTCTGCGCCGAGCTCGAGGCCGAGGACGCGGTCTGCCTCCGAGGTACGGGCGGTCAGCAGGATGATCGGAACATCGCCGCTCCGACGCAGCCGGGTCAGCACATCGAGGCCGTCAATCTCAGGCAGCATGATGTCCAGGATGATCAGATCGGGAGCCGCCTTCTTGACGGCGACCAGAGCGTCCCGCCCGTTCTCAACTGCGATCACTGAGAACCCATCGTGCTCCAGGTACCTGGTCACCACTTCGCGCACCATCGGTTCGTCGTCGACGACCAGCACGCGCCCTTCCGAAGTGGTCCGGTTCATGGAGCCATCGTACGTCCCCGAGGCGGCAACGGCACCCGACCGGCGACGAGTTTCTCGGTTGTTTCGGTTGCCGTTCCCCTGCTGAAAGACGGGGCCGCCAATGTGGAAACCGTCGGAGATACCGGCGAAGAAAGGAACGACAATGCGAAAGTCGATCGTTATTGCGATTACCGCCCTGCTGGCTGTCGGGTTGATCGCGGCGCCCGCTTCCGCGGCCCGCGGCGGCGAAAAGGGTTCACCCATTGTGGTGGATGCCATTCGGGCGGATGGAGACGTCTATGCGACCATTCTCCAGAAGGCCCTTCCCTACAACGGGAACAACGCCAGCTACGACCAGCTGTTTCTGGTCCCCGGTCAGGAGCCTGTTGCTGAGGCCGCACCCGGCAACTCCGATTACAACGGCGGGCGCTGGCTGCCGACCCCCGTTGAGTGGGTTTCAACGCCCTATCTGCTGACCTCGTCGGCAGAGGTGCACGCGGCTGCCATGGCCGGTGACATCATCGTGGGTGATCCGATTACTGAGGCAGCGTTCCTCTGCCCGCTCATTCCCAACCACTGAGCGGTCGGGGGCATCGGGCTCTCAACAGGGACCGATGCACACTTCCTCGAACAGGGGGTCGGACGGCACGTCCGGCCCTCCGTTCAATTCTGCCTCAAAGAACTTCACCAGATACGTGTTGACGATTTCGGCGGCTCGATCAGAATCAATCGAGCCCTTCAGGTCGAGCACGACGGAAACGGCGCTGAAGCGAGGAAGCACGCTGAAATCCTGGTGTCCGGCCCCCATCAATCCGAGCAGGTCCGTCTTTGACGATCGCAGGGCAAACCGCTGCAACACCGGGTCGTTGTCGTAGCCGAGCCACTCTTCACTCCTGATGGCCAGGAACGGGACATCGAAGCCGTCCTCGAGTATCTGCGCCGGTACCGGCTCCACCCACGGATCGAACCCGACCGCCGCGTCGCATCGCTCATCGACCGCGCAGATCGCGACGACGGCTCCCCCACCCGTGGAATGACCGAACAACCCGATCCGGTCCAGATCCATCCGACCGGATAGCAGCCAGGCGGGGTCACCGTTGAGTCGTTCGAGTTCATCCATGACGAAACCCAGGTCTGCCGCGAAAGTGGCCACCAGTATTAGGGCAGCTTCGTCGTACTCCTCGTCGGGGACCGTTCCGAACTCGGGAAGGGCAGAAGGTTCGTAGGTCACCAATTCTCCGTCGGGAAACGCAGTGGCGGCCGCCCCGTAAGTATGGTCCGGCGCCACGACGATGAACCCGTGACTGACCAGGTCCTCGATCTGGTCGAGACCGGCCGCCCGCAACCCCTTCCATCCGTGTGAGTAGATGACGACGGGAAACTC
This sequence comes from Acidimicrobiia bacterium, assembly GCA_029210695.1. Lineage (NCBI taxonomy): Bacteria > Bacillati > Actinomycetota > Acidimicrobiia > Acidimicrobiia bacterium. Next base: position 18,927 of record JARGFH010000027.1, on the reverse strand, counting down.
ATCCGTTCCGGCAATGGCAGCCTGCGAATAGCCGTGTGAGTCGATCAAGGCGCTATGGCCGAGGGCAAACGACGGGAACCCGAAGGTCTCGGCGATGGCCGGCCCAACGATGTCCGACTGCTCCAACCACGGCTCCGGATCGGCGTCGCGGGCCGGATCAGCCGGGTACCAGACCTGGAGCATGAGTCGCCGCGCTCGACCCTCAGGGTCGTATGGGTCCCGGCGACCGGTGTCCGTGATCACGGTCTCGACGGTCCCGATCCCGTACTTCCCCGTCGGTTGCGGCAACTCCCAAACCGGCACCACCGCCGGCAGCGCAACGACCGCGGCAAGGCCAATCACGCCGAGCGACCGGGCCAGCCCGGATGACTCTGGAGATTCCGTGGCCGGACTCAACATCTCCCAGGCAGCGACTGCGAACAGGAGCGATCCGACCAGGTAGAGCGGCACCATCTGCCACCGCCAGCCTTCGGTGGTGAGGTGAACGGCCGCGACGGGTAACAGCGCCAGCGCGGCGGCGATACGTGCGCCCGTCCAGCGCCGCGGGAGTACGGCCGCAGCGAGCGCGAGAACCGCAAGGACTATCTCGAGAGAACGCACCAGGAGACTCTAGGAATGGGCAATTGGCAATTGGCAATTGGCAATTGGCCCCCACGCTCCGGTCAGGCTCTGCCGCTACTCAGAGCCACCAACCCAGACCCTCCTTTCCTGCTACCCGAACTCCACTTCGGCGGTCATAGCCAGGCGGTTGTCGTGGGACCATGCAGCCAGCTCGGCGGCTCCGTCTTTGGTGAGGCCACCGCGCAGACTCACAGGGCCGTCGCAGAACAGCGGCGACCGTCCACGGAAGGAGAAGCGGGATATCGGTCGATGGTCGTTGGCAACGCTGAGACCGAGCAGCCACAGGGCAGTCATCGGCCCGTGCACGATCAAACCCGGATACCCCTCGAACTCGGTCACGTATGGATCGTCGTAGTGGATGCGATGACCATTGAACGTGAGCGCCGAAAACCTGAACAACATGGTGGGGTCTGGCGAGATGGTTTGCATCCAGGCCGCATCGGGAATCGGATCAACTCCCGGGGCAGGAGCCTGGCTCCCTGTGGCGGCTTCTCGGTAGACCAGATCCTGCTCCTCAACGATGGCCGGGCCGTCATCCGTCACCACCTCGAAGCGGGCGGTGACGAACACCAGGCGACCGCTGCGCCCTTCCTTCGTCTGGATGCCGGTAATCGTGCCGGTCCGGCGAGCCGTTTGACCGATTCGCAGAGGTGCCAGAAACTCGGTGCGACCCCCTGCGAACATCCTGCGCGGCAGTTCGACGGGCGGGAGAAACCCACCGCGCTCCGCGTGACCATCGGGACCCAACTCTGACCGCCGGGTCGTCGAAAGGAAGAACAACCAGTGCCACATCGGCGGAATGGGATCACCCGGAACCAACGGCTGGTCGGGAAGATCGAAGGTTGCCCGCAGCGCCTCAACCGGCCAGGCAGTGATGAGATCCTCCTTCACCTCACTCCGGCCGATCCAATCGTCGAGTTCAGGCACTTGCCACCACCTTCGTGTCGTGGAGTCGTCCAATCTCCGACCCGCTCAGCTCGAGGATTTCACTCAAGATCTCATCGGTGTGCTGCCCGAGCCGCGGAGCCGGCTGGGGAGGCAAGCGATCGGGGCCGGTGTCGATGGGGGATCCCGGCATCAGGTATTGACCGATACCAGGTTGGTCAACCTCGTGGAGCATTGGATTGTCGGTCGACGCACGGGAGTCGTTCTCGAGTAGCTCCCGCATCGTCTGATATGGGCCCCACAGCACCCGGTGAGCGTCGAATATCGCGGCCAGCTCGGCCAGAGATTGCGTCGCTATCCAGACCTCGAGGATTCCGGCGATGGCCTCTCTTGCAGTGAAGAGATCTCCATCGCTCCTCAGTTCAAGACCCAGATCCGCTTCGATCGCTGCCATCTCCGTCTCGAGGCCGGCCGCTTCGATCATGCCGAGGAACTGTCTGGGGGTGATCGCCACCACCATCACCCGACGGCCGTCGGCGGTCACGAAGTCACGGCCGAAGGCGCCGAATAGGTAGTTGCCGTACCTCGCACGATCCTCGCCGTTCACCTGAACCTCACCAATTTGGCCAAGATGACCGATTGTTGCCAGGGCAACGTCGAATAGCGGGAGCTTCAACAGTCGGCCTTCTCCTGTGCGATAACGGTGCCGCTCTGCCGCCAGGATCCCGGTAGTCGCGGTCGTTCCCGTGATGAGATCCCAGGCAGGAAGGACTGAGTTGACCACCCCGTCCAACTCCTGTGGTCCCGTGATCGCCGGGTAACCAACCGCGGCGTTGACCGTGTAGTCGACCGCGGTGGACCCATCGGAATTGCCGAGAATGTGGCACATGATGAGATCAGGACGGAGCGTCACCAGGTGTTCGTAGTCGATCCAGCCACCCGCCGGATAGTTGGTCAAAAAGATCCCGGCGTCCGGACCCGGTGCAGTGATGAGGGCCACGGCCAGCTCCCGGCCTTCTTCCGACCGGAGATCAAGGGCTATCGACCGCTTGCCTTTGTTGAGCCCTGCCCAGTACAGGCTGTTGCCATCTGCGGTGACCGGCCAGCGTCGGTAGTCGAGCCCTCCGCCGATCGGGTCGAATCGAATGACGTCGGCTCCCAACTGAGCAAGGGTCATACCGCCGAGCGGCCCGGCCACAAAGGCCGCCCCTTCAACGACTCGCATGCCGCTCAATAGACCTGAGTCCACCGACGCTCCTCTCCCGGACTGTGGTGGATTGTATCGAGGGCAGCTCGACCGGCCTGATCTCGAGGTGCTACAAAGAAGGCACATCGAAATGAACGAAGGAGAGGGACCCCGAATCGTGGCAGCTCGAAGCTTCCTGTTCGTCCCGGGTGATCGGCCCGACATGCTCGCCAAGGCCACCAAACGTGGCGCCGACGCGTTGATAATCGATCTCGAGGATGCGGTGGCGCCGTCGGCGAAGCAACAGGCACGAGAAACGGTTAGCTCCTGGCTGGCCGGCCTCGCCGGTCCCGTCCCGGATATCTGGGTTCGTCTCAATCACCCGGGCGATTCATTCGGGGCGGAGATCCTGGCGGTGCCCAACGCCCGTGTGACCGGTGTGATGATCCCCAAGGTTTCCACTCGCACGGAACTCGAACACGCCGCCAATCTCCTTGATGACGCTGAAATCGCCAAGGGGCTGCCCGCTGGCTCGATCCGGCTGCTGCCCATCATTGAGACGGCGGCGGGGATGCTCGGAGTCGGCGAGCTCGGTGCCGCCCGGAGGGTCAGTCAGTTGATGATCGGCGAACTCGATTTGAGCGCCGAACTCGGCATCGACCCCGCCAATTCGGCGGCGTTGCTGCCGCTTCGCATGCAGGTTGTGGTCGCTTCCGCGGCACTGGGGCTGGAGGCGCCGCTCGGCCCGGTTTCCCCCAACTTCACGAACCTGGAAACACTGCGAAACGAGGCACAGGAGCTTGCCTCCCTCGGCTTCGGGAGCCGGCCCGCCATCCACCCCGTCCAGGTTCCCGTTTACAACGAGGTCTTCGGCGTTACACCGGGTGCCGTGGCTAGAGCCCGCAAGCTGGTTGCTTTGTACGACGCGGCACTCGCCGAAGGTCGGGGGGCCGTCACCGATGACGAAGGACACATGGTTGACGAAGCGGTCGTACGACTGGCTCGCCGGGTGTTGGACAAGTCCCGCACGGACACCGCCGAATGAGCTGGCAGGAGGACGCCCGCCGGACCGTCGAACGGATGCAGGACCTGGTCGACTCAGCGGCCGCTCACCTTGCCTCGGTGACGCGTCGCGACGGCAGGATCTCGACGGAGATGCTGGATCAACATCAGGAAGCCGTTTACCACCTCGCCTTCCTGGCGGCCGAGACCGCGATGAGCAGAGTGATGATCGACTACTCCGAATACGGAGAGTCCGAGTTAGAGATCGGGCGTATCGCAGTGGCCGATCTGCTTCGCTCGGCCCGGGCGAGGGTCGACGGGCGACGCATGGACCTCGGGATCGACGATGACCTGCGCGGCGAGCCATGCGACCGTGTGCTCGTGGCCGGATCTGATCCCGGCGTCATCGGAAAGCTCAACGCCTCCTTTGAGGAATCGAATACCGGACCCCAACACCTCGACGAGGACATTGCCCTGGTGGCCGAGACCTTCAAACGATTCACGCGTGAACAAGTGGCTCCCCACGCCGAAGGCGTGCACCGCCACAATCTCGACGTACCTGAGGAGTTGATCAATGGCATGGCGGCAATGGGCGCGTTCGGCATGTCGATTCCCACCGACCACGGGGGCTTTCAGGTTCCGGACGCACCCGGGCTGCTCTCGATGGCTGTGGCCACCGAAGAACTCTCCCGGGGATCGCTGATGGCAGGGTCGCTGCTCACCAGGCCCGAGATCCTGGTATCTGCGCTGCTCGAAGGTGGGACCGACGGGCAGAAGATGACCTGGCTACCGCGGATTGCCGCCGGAACCCAGATGGTGGCGGTGTCGGTCACCGAGCCGGATATCGGCTCCGACGTCGCCTCCTTGCGAATGTCCGCCCGGCCGGACGGCGATCAGTTCGTCCTCAATGGGGCCAAGATGTGGGCGACCTTCGCCGGCCGCGCCGAACTGCTGATGCTTCTGGCCAGAACCAATCCAGATTCATCCGCTGGAGCCAGGGGCCTCTCGCTGTTCGTAGTCGAGAAACCTCCGTTCGCCGGACACGAGTTCGCCATCGAACAACCGGGCGGCGGCTCCCTGCGGGGTCGGGCGATCGACACGATCGGCTATCGGGGACTCCACAGCTTCGAGTTGACTTTCGATGACTACCTGGTGCCGTTCGATGCGCTCATCGGCGGAGAGCCGGGGCTGGGAAGGGGCTTCTACCTGCAGATGGGGGCCTTTGCCTCCGGACGCCTTCAGACGGCCGCCCGGGCGCTGGGAGTAATGCAGGCCGCCTTCGATGAGGCGCTCGCCTATTGCAGAACCCGACGGGTCTTCGGCCGCCCCCTTCTCGAATTCGAGCTGACCGCCAATACTCTCGCCCGGATGGCTGCCCGCATCCAGGCCAACCGGCAGTTCACCTACCAGGCGGCCAGGCTGCTCTCAGAAGGCGAGGGCCAGATCGAAGCAGCCATGGCCAAGGCGCTGGCCTCCCGGGCTGCTGAGGAGATCACTCGTGACGCCATGCAACTCCACGGCGGGTACGGTTACGCCGAGGAGTACCCGATCAGCAGGCTCTTCGTGGACGCACGGGTGTTGTCGATCTTCGAGGGCACCGAAGAGGTTCTGGCACTGCGGGTGATCGGCAAGGGCCTGCTCGAGACCGCCGCGAGGAACAAATGACCGACCATCCCGGATACCGGCAGGCGTTCCTCGACTGGATGGCGTGCGCGTTCGCCGGCCGACACGAACCGGCCGTCCACGCGGTGGCCCCGATCGACGACTCCCTACTCGAGCGGACGATCCGGCTGGGCGTGGCGGGACATGTCCTCGACTACGACGACACGTACGCCCCGGGACTCTCCCACCTCAGTGCACCGGTCGCTCCTGCCGCACTAGTGCTCGGAGCGCATATCGGAAGCTCGGTCGGTTCGATGCTGGCCGCCTATGCCGCCGGTTTCGAAGCAATGGCCGCACTTGCCAGGGCCGGCCACCCGATGCTGTATGAGCGCGGCTGGCACCCGACCGCGATCACAGGAACAGTCGGCGCGGCCACGGCCGCCGCCCATCTTCTCGGCCTCGACGCGGAAAAAACGACCAATGCCCAACTCCTGGCCGTGCTCGGCGCCGGAGGGCTACGCACTGCGTTCGGCACCGACGGCAAGAGCCTCCAGGTGGGAATGGCCGCCTCCCAGGGTGTTCAGGCGGCGGGGTTCGCCGCCAACGGCGCCACCACGAGCGAAGCCGTTCGCGACGGGTATGAATCCGCCTACGGCGCCCGATGGGCCGAACCGGATCCTGATGATCCAGCCATCGAGGAGAACTGGATCAAGGCCTTTCCGTGTTGCCTGCAGACCCACGCGGCGATCGAGGCAGCGATCCGGGCGTCTGCCTCCCAAGACGCCAACTCAGCCGGTTCGATCACGGTGGTGGTTCATCCCCGGTCGCGGCAGGCTGCCCCCCTCGATGACGTCGCCACAGGCCTGGAGGCCAAGTTCTCCATTCCCTACACGACCGCCTTCGGGTGGTTGTACGGCCCGCCGGACGTGAGGGCATTCGCCGGAGTGGACGAGGCCGCCCGCACGCTCGCCACCCGGATCAGGGTGGAACTCGACGAGCAACTGCCTGAGTCGTCTGCCGTTCTGAAGTGGGATTCCGACTCGATTGAAATCGACGCCGCACTCGGATCGCCACTTCACCCGATGACGGTCGAGCAACTGGATTGGAAGCTGCGGTCGCTGTCCGGCGATCGTCTCATTGGAATCCTCGATGATCCTCGTCTCCCCGCCACTGAAGTCCTCCGGTTGGTGGTGGGCGAGTGAGCGGCTTGCTCGACGGGGTCAGGGTCATCGATCTGACCAGGGTCCTGGCCGGACCATACGCAGGCCAGGTGCTCGCCGAGATGGGCGCCGACGTGATCAAGGTCGAACCTCCCGAAGGTGACATGGCCCGTGGTATCGGCCCGTTCGTCGACGGCCGATCGCTCTACTTCTCGTCGCTCAACACCGGCAAGCGCGGCATCGTGCTCGACTTGACCACGGAAGCCGGAACCGAGGCTCTCCATGCCCTACTGGAGACGGCCGACATCTTGCTCGAGAACTACCGGCCTGCGGCAGTCAAGAAACTCGGTCTCGAACCCGACCTCCTGCTGACTCGCCACCCACGCCTCGTAATCGTGACAATCTCGGGATATGCCAGAAACAGTTCCCGCGCCGCCGATGGATCACTCGATCTCATCGCCCAGGCTGAGAGCGGCATCATGTCCATCACCGGCGAAGAAGGTGGAGCACCGGTCCGGGCCGGCGTAGCGATCAGCGACCTGGCGGCCGGATTATGGGCGGCACTCGGCGGAGTCGCCGCCTATGCCGGGCGCCTGCGCGACGGCCGGGGACGCCACGTCGAGGTCCCACTACTCGATTCGGCCATGTCGTTCCTGGCCTACATGGCAACGTCGGCCATGGGAACAGGAGTTGATCCTGCACCGGTCGGATCCGGACACCACAACATCGTGCCGTACCGCGCGTTTGCCACGCGCGACGGCTGGGTCGTCATCGCGGTCATCGGCGACAAATTCTGGCCGCTCCTCTGCAATGCGATCGGTCTCGAGCATCTCGCCGGAGACGACCGCTTCCGCACGAACCCGCAGCGCACCGACGCCCGGGAGGAGGTAGACGCAGCGGTTGAGGCGGCCGTGGCACGCTTTTCGACGGAAGAGGCGCTAGCGCGCCTGAGCGTCTCCGGGGTGCCCCACGGACCGCTCAATACCGTGCTCCAGGCAATCGCCATGCCCTACGTCAAGGAGACCGGGATGGTGGGTGAGGTCGAAACGTCGGACGGCAAGTATCGCGTCGTCCAGGGGCCACTCAGAGCCGGTAACTCGAAACGGCCGGCACCGACACTCGGCCAGCACACCAACGAGATCCTCACGGAATTGTCGGGAGACGAGTAGCGGATTCGATCCAATTGGCCGGATGGTGAAACACCGTGCTTGCAGTGTCACTCCCAACGGAAGAACCGCAGGCCGAGCCCGGCACTCACCACGGCGATCCCACCGAAGATCGCCCATGCAAGGCCGGCATCCAGACCCAGCCATACATCGTGCATCATCCTGACGGCGTGCCAAAGCGGAGTGAAATCGGAGACCGTTCGCATTGCATCGGTGAGGACTTCCGGCGGAGGCCCCGCTCCCCCAAGAAACAGCATGACGAACCAGACCAGCATGCCGACGGCCTGTGCAGCCCGGGCGGTCGGGAGAACTGCCCCCAGGAATATGCCGAATGTGGCAAAGCCGATTACCAGCAGCGCGAACACGCCGACAACCCCCGGTATCGAATCGGGAGGGTCGAAGTCGTAGGCGAGTTGCGCCGCAATGAGCAGCAGGACACCGCTGATCGCCGAAACAACGAACGCCACCGCCAGCTCGGCACCTGCCACGGCCGCGGCACCGACCGAGGAGGCATGGAATCGTTTGAGGACTCCCCGCTCCCTGTTGCCGGCGAGGTGAGTGGGAATACTGATTACGCATACTGAGGCAACGACAAGCGCTAGATAGGCGGGAACGTAATAGGTAATCGCTCCGACCCCCCGGTACACGAGCTGTTCTCCTGGTTGAGAAGGCTCATTACCGAAAACTCCACCGAGAACAAAGAGGATGATCAGCGGCAAAGCAAGAGAGAACATCACCGTCAACGGTTCGCGCAGGAACAACTTGAGCTCCACCCACGACATTCTCACCAGGGTCTGCACGTCAGCGTTCCTGGCCCGTGATCGTGAGGAACACATCCTCGAGGCTCGCTCGCTTGACCTCGAGATCCGGCGGAACAATCCCATTCCCGACCAGCTCGGCGGCGACCCTCGCCAGCAGCGCCCCCTTCCCGGTGACGGTAGCCCGTCGACCTTTTTTTTCGACTCGGTCGACCTCCTCCAAACGCAAGAGGTAGCTCAGATCATCGACATCCGTGGAGAACGTGACCTCTGAATCGCCCGCAAAGTCCTGGATGAGCCCCTCGGGAGTGTTCAACGCTACGACGCGCTTGTCGTCTACGACGGCGATTCGATCACATAGGTTCTCAGCTTCGTCCATGAAATGGGTGACGAGTACAACGGTCGAACCGTTCTCGCGGATCTGCCGGATGAGGTCCCAGGTCGCTCGACGCGAGGTTGGATCGAGGCCGGTCGTCATCTCATCCAGAAACACCAGCTCTGGAGCGTTGACCACTGCCAAGGCTATGAACAGGCGCTGCTGCTGGCCTCCCGACAGACTCCCGAACTTCGCGTCGCGCTTCTCCGACAGGTCCCATTGCTCCAGAACCGCCTCCCAGGGCGGTCCGTGGGGAATGAGCGACGAGAACAAATCGAGCGCTTCCCAAACCTTCATCCGGTCGGGAAGTGCCGACTCCTGGAGTTGCGAACCAATCCTTCTCCGCAGCTGTGATGCTTCGTGCCGGGGGTCGTGACCCAGAACCCGTACCACACCACCGTCGGCCTTCCGAAGCCCCTGAAGGCACTCAACCGTGGTCGTCTTCCCGGCTCCGTTCGGTCCGAGAATCCCGAAGATCTCACCTTCTTCAACGGAGAAACTGACATCCTCGATCGCAACAAAGCTGCCGTAGCTCTTCGACAGGTGATCGACTTCGACGACGGGAGCCATCTACGACCTTGCACGCTTGCGACGCGCCCGAAAGATCGAACGGACGACCAGAAGTGCCACAACGCCTACGACCTCACCGACGATGATCACCCGCGTCGTGTCGGCTGCCGGAATCCACGACACATCGTCACCCCGGATTACATAGGCACCCACCGGTCGCGCAGATACCCCGAACCCGCCGCCGGCACCCGGTGCCTTCTCTCCACCTTCGCCCTCCCCAGCCCCGCCGCCTCCTTTCACCGACGCAGCCGGGATGAGGGTCACACCATCTTTCACATAGGGTTCGCCGTACACGCGCTTCACCGTCATCGTGTCGCGCGCCTTGTCCATCAACTCATCGATCTTTGTCACGTATCCCTCCGTTGTAGGCGAAGTCGCCAGGATTGAGACGGATAGCCGAGCAGATATGTGAATCGGATCGAGTGATCAGCACAACAAGGTCACATGCCTGACGCCTGTTCGACTTCCTGCAGATTATGTCAGGGCCCCGGTCGGTGGTAGGGCAAAACGTCACATGTCCTCATGAGGTCGGGCCGCTCGACCAACGCGAACTGCGACCAACAGCAGGAACCCACCGACGACCAGCCACGGAACGACGTAACCCCCCGTCACGTCGAGCAACAACCCGAAGATCGGAGGGGCTGCCACGATGCCGAGTTGCCCCCATAAGCGGAGACAACCTTTTCTGATCAGGCGGGACTCAGGGAGTGTGCCGCAGGGAGTCAGAGAGCGAAATTCGGGTCGAAACCGAGAGGAAGCTCGAGTCGGTTTGCCTTCATCAGCTCCCGGTTGGAGAGGATCTGACGGGTCGACCCGTCCGCGATGATCCTGCCATCGTTCATGACCAGGGAGCGCGGGCACAACTCGAGTGCGTAGGGCAGGTCGTGCGTCACCATCAGCATGGTGATGTCCAGCGAGGTGAGGATGTTGGCGAGCTCTCGCCGGGAGGCGGGATCGAGATTCGAAGATGGTTCGTCCAGCACCACGATCTCCGGCTGCATGGCCAGCACCGTCGCAACCGCCACCCGACGGCGTTGACCGACGCTGAGATGATGAGGCGGTCGACCTGCCACGTCGAGCATTCCGACTGCCGAGAGAGCATCATTCACCCTGGTCTGCAATTCCTCCCCTTCAACTCCGTAGTTCGCCGGACCGAAGGCGACATCCTGGCGAACGGTCGGCATGAAGAGTTGGTCGTCGGGGTCCTGGAAGACGATACCGACCCGTCTCCTGACTTCCTTGACGTGCTCGTCATCGAGGGGCAAACCGGCCACCGTCACGGATCCTGAGTCTGGCCGGAAGATGCCGTTCAGATGAAAGACCAGGGTTGTCTTGCCCGCTCCGTTGGGGCCGAGCAACGCAACCCGCTCCCCCGGATGGATGTGGAACCCGACACTGCGGAGCACCTCGGTCCCATCTGGATAGTGGTAGTTGAGGTCGACGACTTCGAGCGCAGGGACACTCATGCGAACAACGCCACCAGGGTTGCAGTCCAGGCGACGGCAGGCAGGAGGAGGGCACCCAGCCAGTCGGTCCCGGTGGCACGCTCGGTGTCGAAAGTAGGAATTTGACCGGCGAACCCACGGGCGGTCATCGCGTAGTAGACCCGCTCGCCTCGCTCATACGAACGAATGAACAAGGCACCGGCCGAGGTCGCATACGCCCTCGCTTGCCAGATCCAGCGCGGGTCGTGGCCGCGCGACAGCATTGCCAGCCGCATCCGGTGCATCTCCCCTGCGATGACATCGAGGTATCGCACCATGAACCCGGCGATCGAGGTGATGAGCCGGGGTACCCGGAGCCGCTCGAGACCGGAAAGGAGGTCGGGGACCGTCGTGGTGGCGGTCAACACGATGGATGCAGCCAGGCCGAGAGTTCCCTTGGCAACGATGTTCCAGCCTGCCCAAAGGCCCTCGATGGACAGCGACAGTCCCATGATGTCCAACTGGTCGCCTCCGCCGACAAAGGGGAGAAACACGGCAAACAGCACGAATGGGACCTCTATGACCAGGCGTTTTGCCACGAATCTAGGTTTCAACCCTGCCAACCACATGGCGCTCAGGATCAACCCGGCATGAACGCCGAACGCCCAGAACGCCTCCCGCGGTGTAACGACGACGGCCAGCACAAAGAGACCGAGTGCACCGAGTTTGGTCGAGGCAGGAAGTCGGTGCAGGTGACTGTGCCCATGAACGAAGAGCGCGTGGGTGTGCGTCCCGCTCATCGGCTATCGACACGACCCCGGCTTCGCCTCGCCAGCAGAACGAGACCGACACCGGCAACGAACGTGACCCCAAGGCCGATGAGCCCGGCTACGACGGTGCCGAGCTGCTCATCTTCGACGCCGACCAGCCTGTACTCCGAAAGCGGCGTGTCACCGAGCGGTTGTTCTGTGGCTGTTTCCGCAAATCCCTGATCGATGGCCACTCGTTCCAGACCATCTGGATCGCTGGAAGCCCGTGGCGCAACCACGGTCACCAGAAGGATCGCCACGGCTACTCCCCCTGCGATGAAGGCGCCGACCGCCCGCCGGCTCAGCTCGGCGTTTTCGGCGTGCCGGATACCGAAGAGCCGCGCTCCGTGCACGAGATCGGGCCGGACTGCCAGGACCGAGCCGAGCACGCCGGCGGTGATCAAGCCCTCACCAATCCCGATGAGCGAATGGGTCCCCGACATCGCCGCCAGCACCGTCGACAACGGAGCGCCCCCAGCGCCGCCAATTGCGTACTCCCCCACGAATCCAAGAGAGGAGACCACCACTGAGAACCATGCCGCCAACGACCCCGCCAGAAGAACTGAGCCTGCCTTCTTCGGCAGCACCGCCATGAGTAACCGGTACGCCAGCCAGCCGCTCAGCACCGTCAGAAGCCCCATGTTGACGATGTTGAGCCCGAGCGCCGAAATCCCTCCATCTGCAAACAGCAACGCCTGAACGATCACGACCACCGACACGACGACCATCCCCATCCAGGGACCGATGAGAATGGCCGCCAGCGCACCTCCAAGGAGGTGTCCGCTCATCCCGGCGACGACGGGGAAGTTGAGCATCTGGAGAACGAAAACAAAGGCCGCAATGAGCCCGGCCAGGGGGATCTGACGATCCTGAAGCTCCTTCCCGGCCCGGCGAAGGCTGGCCCCCAGTCCCGACACTGCAACGACACCGGCCCCCAGCGACGTCACACCGTTGATAAACCCATCGGGAATGTGCATGTCGGACCAACCTTATTGCAAGTCACTTGCAGTATAGGTTTGAGTGGGACTCCCGAGTGCTAGTTGTCCTCTATCTCGATCCCGGCCGTGTTGATGAGCATCGCCAGCGTGACGTACATCCCGATCGTGACAATGAGGTCGAGTATCTGCTCCACAGAGAACTCCGTTTCAAGGGACGTCCGACTCGCATCAGAGAGAGAGTGCGAGTCGAGGAGTTCGTCCACGGCGCCGAGGAGCGTTGCGTCGTCGTCGCTCCATTCGCCGCCCGGGCCGAGTCGAACGGCTTCGATCTCTTCGTCACTCAGGCCGACTACCCGCCCCCTGGCGACGTGATGGTGCCACTCATACTCAACGCCGAAACGGTGCGCAATCCTAAGGATCACCAGCTCTCGATGGCGAGGGGCGAGCGACCCTGCCGTGGCGATGTGCTGCCGGAGCGGGGTCCAGGCTTCCATGAGATCAGGGTGACGGGCCATGACCCGATGCACGTTGAGAACGGTCCCAAGCCGATCCAAAACGGAATCGAGTCGCGGATCCCATTGCTCTTCCGGAAGTGGATCCAGAGAAGTGTGCTGAGAGGGATTCATGTCGTGAACCTAGCCACAGCCGCCAGGCGCGGTAGAACCTAGAACCCAAAACCTAGAACTTCAAGCCGCTCAGAGATCGAGCAGCGAATCCAGCGCCCGGCGGATGGCCGCTTCGTCTCGAACTCCCGGCCACGTGTCGAAAACCTTGTCGTCACCGGTGATCAGGAACGAGACCGGCTGATACGGCACCCCGTACAGGCTGAAGATCTCAGCGTCGTCGTCCAGCGCCCAATCCATCATGCCGGACTGCATGAGATTGGCGGCCTGCGCCGCGGTGTCTTCGTAGGTACCTTTCCAGGCAATGGCCACAAAGGCGATGTCGTCCCCGTATTCCTTGGCAATCGCATCAACGACGGGCAACTCCCGTCGACAGGTCGATCACCACTCAGCCCAGAACACGAGGTACACCGGACGGGCCTCATCACTCAGCGTGAAGGTTCCCGTCTTATTGAGGTCGATCGTGAAATCTGCTGCAACGGGGCCGTCGAAGTCGGTAGCGATCGGAGGGGGTGCTTCGGTGTCAGCCGGGGTAGAAGCATCACCATCGTCGGGAGTCACGGAGTCATCGGGGCCGGCGACGGTCGAACCCGGATCGGTGGGAGCGGGAGCATTGCCCGCCTCGATCGTAGTCGTGGTCGCCGCGCCGCCGCAGGCCGCCAGAACAAGGGCAAGAACCACGAAGAGGGCGGCAAGTAGGCGCATTTCCGTAGTTTAGAACAGGCTCACGTTTAGTCGGCACAGGCCTTGCACGTGCCCACCAGCGCGAAATGCACTGAGGTGGGGGCAAAGCCGTGCCGTTCGGTCACGACTGCGAATACCTGATCGAGTTCCGCCAGTGGAACGTCAACGGACAGCCCGCACGATTCACAGACGAGATGGTGATGATCGGTCCGCTCGGTGACATGGATGATTCCGGGTCCGTGGCCAAGGTGGACGTGGTGCAGCCAGCCGAGGCCCTCGAACACGTCGAGTGTGCGATACACCGTCGACTGATTGATCTCGATTCCGGCCCGGCGCGCAGCTCGGCTCCGGATATCGACGGCGGACAGGTGATCCTCGTGACTCTCGGCCAGCACCCGACAAATGGCTCGCCGTGCGGCCGTAACTCGGAGTCCCTGATCCCGAAGAGCGCCGATGAGTTCATCCGACGAGAGGTGCACCATGTGATCGTCAATCCACGCAGGTCGGTCCGCTCGCCGGATGGAAGGCATCGCCGCCCAAAGTAGCCGGAGATCGGCTCACCGTTTCAACTCCCGGCTACGCCGGATCACCCGATCGAGCACTCCTACGGCCGCGCCGGAATCGATCGACTGGGCGGCGACCGCGGTCGCCTCTTCAAAACCCTGCGCGAAGCCTGCGATCACGATCGCCGGAGCAGCATTCACTAGGGCGATGTCGCGCGCCGGTCCGGGCGCACCCTCCAGAATTCCGCGGGTGATCCTGGCGTTTTGGTCGGCGTCGCCTCCGAGTAGATCTGCGGGATTAGCCCGGGGGACCCCGAAATCCTCTGGAGTGAACTCGGCATGGGTGATCTCGCCGTTTCGCAGCCGGTAGATGAATGAAGGTCCGGTAGTGGTCAGCTCGTCCAGACCGTCTTCGCCGTAGAACACGAACGCGTAATCCGACCCGAGGTTGTTGAGCACTCCGATCATTTTCCCGGCCATGCGGGCGTCGGACACTCCGACGGCCTGGCGTGTTGCTCCGGCCGGATTCGCCAGCGGACCGAGGAAATTGAATACGGTCGGGATGCCGAGTTCCCTACGAACCGGACCGGCATGGCGCATGGAGGGGTGATAGAGCGGAGCAAAGAAGAAGCCGAAGCGCTCCTCGCGAACCAGCGTGGCCGTGGCTTCGGGGTCGAGATCGATCTGGACTCCGAGAGCCTCGAGAACGTCGGCAGAACCACACTGCGACGACGAAGAACGATTGCCGTGCTTGGCAACGGAAACTCCCGCTCCGGCCGCAATCAGACCGGCTGTTGTCGAGATATTGAAAGTGCCCGATCGATCACCTCCCGTCCCGACGGTGTCGACCACCGGAACGCCCACATCCACTGTGACGGCTACTTCGCGCATCGCCTCGACAAACCCGGTCATCTCCTCCGCAGATTCCCCCTTCATTCGTAGCGAGACGATGAAGGCACTGATCTGGGCCTGAGTTGCTCGACCGTGCATGACCTCGGACATTGCCGCATGGGCTGTCACTCGGTCGAGGTCTTCGCCGGCGGTGATTCGACCGAGCGTATCGGGCCAGGAGAACGGTGCTGCAGTCATGGAGAGGGACAGTGTAGGACCGGCGCAGCAGACCCCGACTACGGAGAGCGGGTCGCCCAGGCGGCAAAGCAGCGCCGGTCGGGCTGAAACACGTATCCCGGGCGGCCCTTGGGACCCCCCGGACCGGCTAGGTTCTGAACGCCTGAATCCCGGTGAGGGCGCCGCCGATGACGAGCGTGTGGATCTCGTTCGTTCCTTCATAGGTGTACACCGACTCGAGGTTGTTCATGTGCCGGATGACCGGGTACTCGAGGGTGATGCCGTTGGCACCAAGCACGCCTCTCGCCGTTCTGGCCACATCGAGCGCCATCCGGACATTATCGAACTTGCCGAAGCTGACGTGCTCGTGACGGAGGGTCCCGGAGTCCTTCATTCGTCCGAGGTGGAGCGCCAGCAGCGTGCCACGGTTCACTGCCACCGCCATCTCGGCGAGCTTCTTCTGGGTCAGTTGGAACGACGCGATCGGAACGTCGAACTGGGTTCGTGCGAGCGAGTAATCCAGCGCGGATTCGTAGCAGGCCCGAGCCGCCCCCATGGCACCGAACAGAATCCCGAAGCGGGCCTCGTTCAAGCACGACAGCGGCCCTTTCATCCCCTTGACCCCCGGCAGAACCGCGTCGCCGGGCAAGCGCACATCGTCGAGGATCAGTTCAGACGTGATCGATGCCCGCAGCGAGACCTTCTTGTGGATGTCCTGCGTCGAGAATCCGGCCCGATTGGTGGGCACGATGAATCCCCTCACCCCGTCGTCGGTCTGCGCCCAAACAATGGCAACGTCGGCAACGCTGCCGTTCGTGATCCACATCTTTGTCCCGTTGAGAACCCAGTCGTCGCCGTCGCGACGTGCCCGAGTCCGCATCGAGGCTGGATCGCTGCCCGAATCAGGTTCGGTCAGGCCAAAACAGCCGATCGTTTCGCCGGCGGCCATGCCGGGAAGCCACTCTTGCTTCTGCTCTTCAGATCCGTATGCCCAAATTGGAAACATGGCCAGGGAGCCCTGCACGGACACGAAACTCCTCGCCCCGCTGTCACCGGCCTCCAGCTCCAGGCACGCCAGGCCGTACTCCGTTGCCGATGTCCCTGCACAGCCATATCCCTCGAGGTGCATGCCGAATAGCCCGAGCGCACCCATCTCCTTGGCCATCTGGCGAGATGGAAACGTACCGGCTTCGAACCAATCGCCGACGTCCGGCAAGATCCGGTCACCGACGAACCGTCGCACCGTGTCGCGCAACAGGATCTCCTCGTCGGACAGCAGTGCATCGATGGCGAGGAAATCACGGGGGTCGGGAGGCGCGGGCGTTGTCGTCTTCATGGGTTACCTCTGACTAGATGTACCCAAAGAGGCTACTGCGCCTGCGACCGTCTCATGCTCCGCGGCTGAGCAGTCTTCGGCGGCGGGATGCAGTCATCCCTCCCCAGATTCCGTACGGCTCGCCCATTGCGACGGCGTACTCAAGACAGCGCTCCTCGACCGCGCACTGTGCACAGACCTGGAGCGCAGGGGCGGCGCTCCGGGTGGGTCCAGGAAAGAAGAGTCCCGGATCAGCGTCAATGCAGGCGGCCGCCTGCGACCATCGCAACTGCCGGACAGAGCCTTGTGCCTGCATCCGGTACCTGTCGGCACCGCCCGACGAAGATCAAGTCAGCCACCGACGAAATCCGTGGCCGGGTTGTACGACAACCAGGCGAACCAGAAGGTGTCGAGGTGGGCGATTGGCTCCAGATTCTGTCCGACCAGCGGGCCGGCAACGGCTCGACCGAGAACATCCCATGTGGTCCCCGTCTCGACATCCCGGAAACCGTCGTCCTTGGCTTCCAGTGTGAGTGTCCGACCGTCGATCTCAGTTCGGAAAACGCCAACACTCCCGACATCCCGACCGCCGCCGATGCTTGATGCATCGAGAGCGCTCGACTGGCCCGGTTTCCAGAGAATGACAACCGGGGCGTTACCTACCGAGTCGTGGGTGGCAGTTGGCCCATCACCACTTATCGCCTCCAGCGTCCAGGCCCGGGCAACACCATCGAGGTTGACGCCGACCACTCGCTGCTGCGCCGCTGCACGGTCGTCGACGTCCCCGTCGAACAAGAACGGATAGCTCACGATGTCGTCGTACCCGACATACGGGTTGGACCCGTAGGGACGGTTGTGTCCGGTCCGCTCGACATCCAGGACGGCGGCGTCGGGGTACGCCACCTTGAAGTCCGCCCACGCCAGCAATGGCGATGAAATGGCCTCGAGCCGGGCTCCCGTTCGGACCCCAGCGACGGCTATTCCATCGAAATGGGTCCAGAGTGATTCCGTGTCACGGTCGTACATGACTAGTGCCGAACTGAACAGGAAACCCGAGGTGCCGAAGGTCGTCGACCGGCCGTCGATTCGTCGCTCGTAGGTAACGGCCGAATTGCACAGCGGGCAGTACGTGATGGCCACCGGCACGTCGCCGACGGTGTCGTTGACGATCTCGTGCCAGATCAGAATCTGCACGGGGTAGGCACGCACGTCACCATTGATGTCGAGAACGACCAGAGCTTCCGCGTCGGTCATCCACTCGTCCGCCGCCGCAACGTCGACAAAGCGAGGTTCGTCGATGGCCGGTATGCCGTCGGGAACCTGCCCCTGGATCAAGCGATCGGTATCGATCAGCGGATCGGGAAAACCTGCATCGGACAGCCCGTCGGGCGCGGCGTCGAGGGCTGATGGGCCGCCGGTAGTTGAGACAGATGTTGAATCCTGGGCAGAAGACACCGTTGTGTCTTGCGAGGTTGCGGTGGTGACGGGGGCCCTCGCCGTCGTCGAGGTGACCGTCGAATCGCCGGATCCGGCACCGCAGGCGACCACGACCAAACCGAAGGCGGCAATGACGCTGACGTTCCGAAACTGGGTCCTCATACACTCCGTCAACACGTCGACCGATGCAGATTGTTCCCGACAACCTGGAACCTGGTCGGGATCACTACAATGTTCCGGCCGAAGAGATCAGACGAGGAGGTCCAAACTGAGCACCCTGTACTTCGCGTATACGGCGCTCATTGCACCCGAGCGCCTGGAGTCCGTTACCGCGGACGCCGAGTTCAAGTTCATCGCCCACCTTCCCGAGACGAAGCTGATCTTTCCTCTCGCCAACGGGAAGTGGGAGGGATCTCTGCCCTCCGTGAGAGCCGAAGCAGGCAACACCGTTTGGGGCGCCGTGTTCGAGCTTGCCAACGGCGCACTCGAAGCAATTGACGCGGCTGAGACCGCAGAAGGCCGCATTCAGACCCTGGACTTCAAAGCCGTGGATCGGGAAGGTCGCCGTCATACGGTGGTAACTCATGCCCATGCCACCGAAGTTGCCAACGACCGCCGGCCCTCCCGGGACTACATGAGTTTGATCGTTCAAGGCGGGCGGCACTGGGGACTACCCACCGGGTGGGTGGCCGGTCTGGAAGAGTACGTCGAAGAACCCCTCTTCTAGGTGGCTGCCGAAAAAGTTGGTGGTTGTGGGTCGGGGGTGCTCGCGTTCGAGGTCGTTTTCGGTCACACTGGAG
>JARGFH010000026.1 GCA_029210695.1 Acidimicrobiia bacterium | reverse complement strand
TCACTACGCTCAACTGACCACTACCGGATGACTTGGAAACCAAACAACCGAGTCTCCATCAAACCCAGGGCGGTTCAACCCACCAGAGCGTTCTTGACCACGACCAGGTGGTTGATATGGAGGAATCCATGCTTGGCGTAGTAGCGGCGGGCCTCGGCGAGGGGATCAGGGAAGAGCCGCTTGATCCCTGGCGAAGCCAGCAAGGTGCGCTCATCCGTCCGATTGAAGCGATTGGCGATGCCGGGCATTGGACTCGGCAGGACCGCATCCAACTCGCCGGCCACAAGTAGCGCCGCCAAGGACGAGTCGTCGGGGATGGGCTCCACTCGAACGCCTTCTGGCGGCAGGAATCCGCCGGCCCCGCTGTGACTGAGAGCGCCGCTTCGCTCGACATACCAGGTAACGTCCCGTGGGTCGACATCGAACTCATCGGCGAGCACACCGCGCCCCCAGAGGGCGGCTGTTACTTGGTACTCGACCAGACCGATCCGTCCACCTCGAAGATCTGCCGGTTCGTTGATTTCATCACGAACGAGGAAGCCCGTGTGGAAGAGACTCCGGAAGGGAAAGACGGGAAGGACCGTCCAATCCCGTCCGCGGAGTTTGTGGATGAGTGTTGACGAAAGCGACATCTCCGAAATGTCAAATGCATCTTCAGCAAGCATTCGAAAGAAGATTTCGGAGGGGGCGAGGAGCGAGACCTCGAACTCGACGCCCTCGACACCGACCCGGCCGTCCGCCACCGCGGCAACCCTGTCATATCCCACCAATGCCAGTTTCGCAAGCATGCTCAACCGTGCCCTCTTCTCGAGGGCTCACGACGCGTCTTCATGTGTCGATTCTTGCGTCGTAGATCCCGGCGAGGAACTCGTCGTACTGCTTGCCTCTGGGCGGCGTCGAGAAGATCAGCTGGAAGTACGGGAAGCGACGGTGAAGGCCCGTGTGCAGGGTCTCCGGCGGGATATGCGACACCCATCCCGGCTCGATCTCGTGGGTGACACCGCCGATGGTCATTTCAAACAACCCCTCGAGTGGGACGTTGAATTGCTCACCAGGATGGGTGTGAGGTGTTTCCTGGCTCGGTGGTGGTGCCGTTCGATAGCTGCAGCCGACGGTTATGTACTCGCCGTCACGAGCGAAGAAGCGCCATCCCTCGTACTTGTCTTCCAGAACTTCATCGAATCGGAAACTCTCCGGTTCTGAACGCTGAGTCGGGTATGCCTGCGTTGACCGCGCCATGGGCATCCCCGCGACGATGCAACTTCCACCTTCGATGTCAAGTTGGTACCTGTTGTTCCAGGCATCGGGAAGCAGACATACTTCGCCCAGCCCGACCTCCAGCCGCTCGTCAACATCTGAGGGGTGGACTCGAACTGTGCCGGTGAGCGGCAGGACGAAGGCTTCGGCTACGCCGTCGATTGGGATTGAGGCGGGGCCGGCGCCGAGCGCGTCCCACCGCTCGATTCGTAGCAGGGTCCCTTCGAGTCGGCAGTGACTGACGCCTTCCAGATCGGGGGCACCGGTCATCTGCTCCTCGAGGTTGTAGTAGTACTCACTCGACCCTGTCATCGTGACTTCCTTGTCATGATTGGTCTCCTCAGTTGTCGTTCGTTCGGCCTTGGCCTGGTACTCAGCAAGTTGTCCTATTCCACATGGGTTCCGGCGGCAACATCAAGCAGTCGGTCTAGCTGAACAAATCGAGTACCCATTTCTGCGGACCGGGCCATACACCTTTCAGCCAGGGAACGTGCAGCACCCGATCGAAGACTCCAATGTGCAGCGCCAGAACCAGCAGGATGCAGAGCACAATGATCCAGACCTTGGCGCGGGCTCGGAAGACAAGATACAGAAGGACAAAGGCAGGGCTTGCGATGACGAAACCGAACAACAGAATCCCAGTGAAGTAGCCAACGATCCACAACGCGAGGGTCCCCCCGCGACGGACGACGACATCGAGCGGCACGTCACGGTCAAACGCCAGATCGAGGATCCCCTCATCTTCCTGCGCTTCGCCCTCTTCACGACGTTGCGTGCGGACGATCTCGGTCGCCAGCTGGATGATGGCCAGGACAAGCGTGGGTATTCCAATCGCCAGCGGGAAGAACCTGGCCTGATGCTTCATGCCGGTCGAACCGTAGATGACCCCGGCGATGAACAACACAACGGCGAGCGTGAAAGCGGAGGTCGAGTGGCGTCGAAGCAGTTTCGTCATATTGCAGAGTCGCTCGACGGCTCGGAGGTGCTCGGTGCCTTGTTCTTTGCGCGAAACCCATACCAGATGCTGAAAACCGCAACGACGATGAGGATCATCACGATGGGGCGGTACAACCAGGTCCAGCCATACCGAGACACGGAAATGAAGAGGTAGTTCTCGATGATGCGACTGAGAACCACTCCCAAGATCACGGGAGGACGCGGCCATCGGAACCGCTTCATCATCCAGCCAATCGCGGAAAAGGCGAGCAGTACTATCAGGTCACCGACACTCCGACTGGTCTGGAACGCGGCAAGGAACACCACCACCAGCAGCATCGGTGCAAGGATGTGGATGGGTATGTGGGCAATCCGCGCGATCTGTCTGGCGTACAGCAAGCTCACGGTCGTCGCAAGAACGTTCGCCAGCGCGAGCGTGATGATAAAGACGTAGGTCAGGTCAAGGTGCTCGGTCACCATGTCTGGGCCGGGCTGTATCCCTTGAATCAGCAAGGCCCCAAGGATCAGCGCCATGG
This sequence comes from Acidimicrobiia bacterium, assembly GCA_029210695.1. Taxonomy (NCBI): domain Bacteria; kingdom Bacillati; phylum Actinomycetota; class Acidimicrobiia; species Acidimicrobiia bacterium. Next base: position 46,504 of record JARGFH010000026.1, on the reverse strand, counting down.
ATGCGCTCCCGGGCACGCCGAAGGCAATTGTCGGTATGAAGGCACCGCCCTCCTTGGCATTTGCTGCTGCCTCAACAGCAATGACCCCACGGACGTCTCCCTTGCCGAATGTCTCGGCGGCCCCCTTTTCCGTTTGCATCGCGTGCCCGTATGCGAACCAGTCGACGACCGGCGCGCCGAGACCGGGCACAGCTCCAATCCACACACCCAGCACACTGCAGCGAAGCACCAGAAACCAGTTCTTGACCGCATCTCGAACTCCGCCCCACACAGAGCCAATCTTCATCCCTACGCTGCTGATTGCCGTACCCTCAATTGTGAGGTCTATGAGTTCGGGGATGGCAAAGAGGCCGAGGGCGATGCCAACGAGCGGAATCCCATCCCAAAGGTACAGTTGACCGAAATCCCAGCGTAGGGCGCCAGACTGAGGATCGAGTCCCGCCGTGCCGATAAGCAATCCCAGCGCGCCCGCGATGATACCCTTGATCGGGGCCCGCCCGCTCAGCGAACCGACCATCGAGATACCGACAATCCCCATCATGAAGAACTCGGGAGCTCCGAAGGCAAGCACGATAGGGCGCATTACCGGGAGAACGGCGGAGAGGGCTATGACTCCGAAGATGCCGCCCATCAACGACGCCGTGTAGCCGGCCCCGAAGGCGCGACCAGCCTCGCCCTTCCTGGCCATTGGATGTCCGTCGAGTATTGTCGCCTGCGAGGCTGCGGATCCCGGAACTGCGAACAACACCGAGGAGACCATGTCGCCGAGGTTCACACCGGCGAGCACGCCCATCATTATTGCCGCAGCGGCAGGAGTATCCATTCCGTACGTGAACGGCAGGAGAAGGGCCATCCCCACGAGTCCGCCCAATCCTGGGATGACCCCCAGGGCAAGCCCCATGAACACACCGATCGCGAGAAACCCCAACCTCGATGGGATAACGCCACCCACGCACGGGCAGCTGAATATCTGGGTCAGGGCCGATCCAAATGCGTCGAGCATGATGTGCCGCCTCGCGCTCCTGTTTCTCGCGAAATCGGCCCCTGAGGCACCGGCTTAGCCGCGCATCAAGGTCCGAGTCTTGACCGGCTTGGACGCTACTACTGTTGGGATCATTGGGTCAAATGATATGATGGATTTATGACGAGCCAAGCCGATCAGCCATACCGTCGTCTGGATGGTCGTGTTGCGATCGTGACCGGAGGCGCGCACGGCATTGGGCTCGCCCTTGCGCATCGACTCGCCCACGAAGGGGCTCATGTTGTCGTCGCCGATGTGGATGGAGAGGAGGGGGAACGAGCAGCTCGCCAAATCCGTGGGGATGGATTGCTGTGTGTTGCCACGAAAACCGATGTTCGTCAGGAAGAAAGCCTACGAGAACTCGCCGACCGGACCCTGGCGATCGCTGATCGCATCGACATCCTCGTCAACAACGCCGCGCTGTTTTCGACTATCAAGATGTCTCGCGTCCCTTTCGACGAGGTTCCGGTTGACGAGTGGGATGATCTGTTGGATGTCAACCTCAAAGGCGCCTGGCTGGCCTGCCGAGCCGTAGTACCCAGCATGAAAGCGCTGGGATATGGGAAAATCATCAACATCGGTTCAGCGTCTGCCTTCAAGGGTTCGGTGAACCGGATTCACTACGTGGCGAGCAAGGCCGGCATGCTGGGGTTCACCAAGTCCCTGGCTCGCGAACTCGGGCCGCACGGGATACTCGTGAACTGTGTTGCACCAGGAAGCACACTGAGCGAGGTCAACCCGGATGCTGAGACCTTGGAGCTTCGGCGAGGCGCCCTCTCCGGTCGAGCGATCCAGCGAGTTGAGCGGCCGAGTGATGTCGCCGGCGTGGTCGCCTTCTTCGCCTCACCCGACAGCGACTTCGTAACTGGGCAGACGCTGGTAGTCGATGGCGGCTCATACATGCAGTAGAAGTGTTGGGGGACTTCGGTCTGAAGTCAGAATGCTCTCGGGATGTGGTCAAAGTGTTTGAATCAGTAAGATGTTTCTGGGTAGTATCTACTGTCGTGCTGGCAATCACTCACCGGGATGAGAACACTCAGCAAGAGCTCTAGAGAGGATGAGATGGCTATAGAACTGGGCCTTGACGGCAAGATCGCGGCGATCAGTGGCGCGAGCGAAGGGCTGGGCCGTGCGGTCGCCCGGCGCCTTTCCGCTGAGGGAGCCAAGGTAGCAATTTGCGCGAGGCGGGTCGACGTGCTCGAGCGTACCGCACAGGAGATCCGCGACGAGACAGGCGGTGAGGTGCTCGCAATCCCGGCGGACATGACCTCGGCAGAAGAAACCGAGCAGTTCATCCGCCAGACGGCCGACCATTTTGGGGGCCTCGACATCCTTATGAACAACGCGGGGACCCATGCCGCAAACCCATTTGACGAGATCGACGACGCTTTGTGGGCCTACGATTTCGATCAGAAGTTCTTCTCGGCTGTCCGTTGTACCCGCCTGGCCATCCCGCTGATGCGCGAGCGGGGCGGAGGCCGGATCATCAATATCACTCACGTGACGGCGAAAGCTCCCTTGCCGCGCTCCCTTCCGACGGTCGCCAGTCGGGCCGCCGCCATGGCCATGACGAAGGCGCTATCCCGAGAGTACGCGGCCGACAACATTCTCGTGAACACAGTCTGTTTGGGCGCGGTGAAGACTGCCCAGTGGGAGCGCCGTCGACTTCTCGAGGCACCGGACGTGGCGGCAGACGATTGGTACGGACGGCTGGCGGAAGCCCGGGGCATACCCCTTGGCCGCCTGGGTGACGCTGACGAGGCGGCTGATCTGATCGCCTTCCTTGTGTCCGAGCGCGCCGGATACATCACCGGTACGGCCGTGAACTTCGACGGTGGGTCATCGTGGACTCTTTGAGGTTGAATGCGGGGGGCCACTGAGATGGGCCGAGTGAGTGGCGCAGAGCTTGCCATTAGGGCGCTACGGGCACACGACGTGGACACGATATTCACCATTGTCGGCGATCATACGCTGCCTTTGTGCGACCACGCTATCGACTACGGGATCCGGTTTGTAGACACCCGGCACGAGTCGGCTGCGGTTCATATGGCCGACGCCTGGAGTCGGGCGACCGGTCGTCCCGGCGTTTGCATGGTCACCGGCGGACCCGGCCACGCCAACTCCCTGGCGGGCCTCGCCGTTGCCTCTCGTCAGGAAGTCCCGGTCATCCATATCAGCGGTCGTTCTGAGCTGGCGTATGAGAATATGGACGCCCTCCAGGAACTGGACCAGATCTCAACTGCGGCACCCCTGAGTAAGCGGGCGGAGATAGTTCGCAATGCCGCAGCTGTCCCAGAAGCGATTCACGCCGCCTTCCGGAGCGCAACGGGCGGTCGACCAGGTCCAGCCCACATCACGATTCCGCTGGATGTGCAGGAGGCGACCGTTGATGAAAGCGACGCGGCGAAGGTGGAGGCTTTGGGCACGGCTGCCACCGAGAGGTCCGGTATGGACGCGAACGCAGTGAATCGTGTGATCGAGATCCTCCGATCCGCTCGGCGGCCCGTTATTGTCGCAGGGGCCGGAGCCGCATTCGGAGTTGACCCATCGTCACTTCAGGGATTGGTGGAGACAACCGGCATACCCCTGTTCACGGTGGAGACCGCTCGTGGCCTCGTCGACGATCGGCACGATCTGTGTCTGGGATACGCCGACCCGGCGTTGAATCACGCCGCCCGTCATATTGCAGAAGCGGATGTCCTCCTTCTGCTTGGCAAGAAGTTCGACTTCCGACTCGCGTATGGCCGCCCTCCCCGGGTCGGTATAGACACGAGAGTGCTGCAAGTCGACCCTGATCCGGACGAAATCGGCCGTTACCGGGAGGTTGAGATTGGGCTATGCGCGGACGTTGGAACCGTGGTAGTCCAACTCGCGGACGCTGCGAGGAAACTCGCTTGGCAAGGGTGCGGCGACTGGGTAGACGTCCTCAATTCTGTGCGGACCGATCAACTACAGGAAATGGCGGAAGCCGGCAATGACCCTGAGCTCCCTCTCCACCCGATGACCGTGGTAGAGGCGGTGAAACCGTTTCTCGACGAATCCGACTTCCTAATCTTCGACACGGGGGACTACGTCCAGTGGGGCCGTAGCTACCTGGATGCTCGCCGTCCGGGACGCTGGCTTCGACTTGGTCCCCTAGGTCACCTTGGCGCCGGTCTCCCGCTGGCGCTCGGTTGTCAAGTGGCCGACCCTAGTTCCCGCTCGGTCCTATTCATCGGTGATGGCGGAGTCGGGTTCTACTTCATGGAGTTCGACACCGCCGTTCGGCACAATCTTCCGATCATCGCGATCGTGGGCAACGACTCGGCGTGGGGTATCGATAGGCAGTTTCAGCTGGCGTATTACGGCCGGTCGGTAGCCACCGATCTGCGGCCGGTTCGCTACGATCGGCTGGTGACCGAATTGGGCGGCCATGGAGAGTTTGTCGAGAAGCCAGAAGAACTCGGAGGGGCTTTCGAGCGGGCCTGGAACTCGGGGAAACCGGCTCTGATCAACGTTGCCATTCGGAGCATCACTAGCCCTCTCAGCAAGGCGATGATTGAGCGACGCATGCAATCGCATCCGAAAAGTGGGTGACTTTGACACAACCTGACAGAGTGACCGACTCGGGTCCTGCCTCAAGTGGGCCTGACGTGTCCCTCGACCTGCCGCAGGTGATTGAGGACAGGATCGCGTCGATCAGCGAAGCGGAACTTGAACTCCGGGGCTGGACCCGGAAAGGTATGCGCCGGCGGTTCCTGGACCGCATGGAACGCGATTTGGTATCGCCGCAGTTGGGCGACGAAGCGCCAGATTTCGAACTCGAATTACTCACTGCAACCGGCAAGCGTACCGGTGATTTGATGGGCCTATCCAGCCTGCGAGGCAAACCGGTCGGGCTGATCTTCGGGTCCTATACCTGACCGCACTTCCGGAGTGAGGCCGTGCGCCTCGATGGAATAGCGAAGGAGTTCAGCGACCGCGTCCGGTTCCTGTGCGTCTATATCAAAGAGGCCCATCCGACCGACGGGGCGCAAGCGTCCGCCAATCTCGATGATGGGGTGCTGTTTGCACAGCCGCTGACGGAGGACGAACGCGCCGGGGTGGCGGCTGCCTGCAGGCTGCGATACTCCTATTCCTTCCCGATGGTGCTTGATGATATGGAGGACACCGTCGGAGATGCCTACATGGCCTGGCCGGGCAGGCTATACCTGCTTGATAACGCGGGAAGGGTCGTGTGGAGATGTGGACTGGGGCCTCACTTCTTCGATCCAATCGGGTTCGAATCGGCTATCAGGGAGCACATCGCTGCTCTGGCCACTTCGTGATCAGGAGTCGGATACTTGGACGAGGCCGCCGCCGTATAGCATTAGCGGCAGGCATGATCAGATGTGAAAGGTGACATGATGTTGATCCTGGTACCCGTATTGCCAACTCCTGAGGGCGAGGCGGCTGTCGAATATGCGGTCGCCGAGGCGCGCCTCCACATGGGGACCATTCTGCTGATGGGCCATGCCGAGGCCAGTGAGCAGACCGGGAGTGAGGTCGAGCGGCTACGCACTTTGCTCGAGGAACTCGAAACCCGCCTCGTCTCGGATGGAATCCAGTGTGAGACACGGTGGTCTGCCGGGGCGTCATCACTCGACCACGTCGTACTGAAAACTGCCGGGGAGTTCGACGTCGACCTGATTGTCATGGGACTGCGGCGGAGAAGTCGCGTTGGCAAGATGCTGCTGGGCAGCTATGAGCAGGGCGTGTTGCTGGGCGCGGGGTGTCCTGTGGTCGCCGTGAAGGCTGATCGACCTGCCAATCGGGGCACGATTTCCGACTGAGTGAATCTGACTGCACTGGCCATCAGCAGGCGGATGAGGTCAGCGCGGCTGGACCAGAACATCGACGACCACTGTACGCCCTTCCTTAACTTGACGGACGGCACGCTCGAGTGTCGGAGCCAGATCGGAAGGACTCTCCACGGGTCCCATTCCGGCGCATCCGTAGCTCCGCGCCAGTCCCGCGATGTCAACGGGAGGGGAATCCATGGCGTGGCCGATACTGCGGTTTTCCACAGGGCGGTTGCGCTCGCGGGCAATGTGGTCCTGGAACTCGACATCCGATTGGTAGGACCGATTATTGAACACGACGATCAGGCAGGGAATCTCGTAGTGCGCGGCCGTCCAAAGGGCGGAAGCCGTGTAGTTGAAGTCGCCGTCTCCGGTAATGCCTACCGCAAAACGCGGCGTCCCGGCCACGGCTAGGGCACCGCCAATCATGGCTGGAGGGCCGTAGCCCATCGTGCCGCCGCAGGCGTCGCCCAGGAACCGATCGACATGGGCGATATCCCAGATTCCTGGGATCCAGAAACGGTTCTTGAGAAGGAGAAATTCGTCCTCTTGGCTCACCGCATCCCGGACCTCCGTGAGAAGGCGTCCCAGGGAGATCGGCTGGTCGTTCCACGTGTCGGCCACTCTCCGCGCGGCGCGCTCCATGAGCTCCTTGTGGTCACTGAGGAGTCGCACCCTGCGTGCCTCGATCTTTTCCGAGGCTGTGCTGTCGATGATTGACCGACAAGCCTCGGCGAGCTGGTGGAGACCCACAGCGGTGTCGGCCATGATCGGTATGTCAACAGGGGAAAGGCGCTGGAACTCAGAAGCCCAGCTTCGAAGTGCGAGATCGTCGAGTCCAACGCTGATGAAGCGTGCGTCATCCCTCGTGATCGGCGCACCCTGACCGATCGCCCTCGTCGGAAATCGACGGGTTACGTGGGTGAAGTCGAGGGGTTCGGCCCCGAGGATGACGTCCGCACCCGGCACATACGATTCGGCCTGTCCCATGAAGTTCAAAGGGTGCGCCGATGGGAAGTTCAATCCATTGCGATATATCGGAAAGGTTGGCGCGGCCAGGAGTTCTGCCAACTCCACGAGCCCATCGAGCCCGGCCTGATCCCTGCAAACCCGGCCGGAGGTGATGACTGGGAACTCGGCTTCTACGAGCATCCGGGCGGCCTCATCCACTGCGTTCGGGTCGCCCCAGATCGGCCGGGCCGGCGCGAAACGATCGACCTCAGGGAAGTCGATCGGATGATCGATGCGGCCCTCCTGTACGAGGGCGTCGAAACAGACATATACCGGGCCGGCAGGTCGAGAAACGGCTACGCGGTGGGCTCGGAGCAGTGACTCAGGGACGGCGGCGATGCTGGCCGGCTGGTCGTCCCACTTGACGAAGTCGCGGATCAGATTGCCCTGGATCAGGGCTGTGTGAATCCAGTCGTTGCCGGGTCGGCGAAGGCTGGCGTCTACTGGACCAGTTCCTCCGAGAATGACGATCGGGACTCGATCAGTCCAGGCTTCGTAGATAGCGGTGGGCGCGTTGCCCAAACCGACGACATCGTGCAACGCGACGGCCATCGGCCGCCCGGCGGCTTTGGCGTAGCCATGGGCAATCCCGACGGCGACGGCTTCGTGGAGAGCGAGCAGCAATTTCGGGGCGCGGTTCGCGCCGTAATTCACGATTGAATCGTGGATGCCACGGAAGGTCGAACCCGGATTCATGGCGACATAGTCAATGCCCATGGCGTCGAGAAGGTCAACGATCAGATCGGAACCGTACTCAGGGTTGCCCGTCTGCTGCTCTACGTTCACCGGCCGTTCTGTAGCTGGTCCCGTGATGGTGTTGCGATCCGTCATCGATCTCCTACTCCTCCACAAGGGTCAAGGTGTCGAGGCGTGAGTTGAATCGTTGATCGAATCCTCTAGCGCTTCCCTACGATTCATACCTGAGCCGGTTGCGTTGACCATCATGCGATCTCTTGCTTCGGGAGCCTAGTATGCGACTTCACTAGATGATTGCACTACTGCTCCGAACCTCCGACGGCGCTGTTGTCTCGCGGTCCGGTCCTGGCGCCGGACAACTGACCGCTTCGGCTGGCGCACCGCAGGGAACAGGGAGGCATTTGCCGATATGGAGAGATTGACACTGACCCTGGCCTGCGGGCCATACGATCGCACCGAGGCGCTGCGAACCGGTGAGGTTCGCCCTTCGGGAATCGATCTGGTCTATTTGTCAGTCAAGGAGTCGCGTCAGGCGTTCTCGAGGATGGTGAAGAACAACGCCTTCGATCTGGCAGAAATGTCGTGTGCCTACTACCTCGGGCGCAAGGTACAGGGGGGGTTTCCGTTCGTAGCGTTGCCGGTCTTCCCATCCCGGCGGTTCCGGCATGGCTTCGTGTTCGTCAACGCAGCATCCGGGATTGAGACCCCGAAAGACCTTGACGGGAAACGAATCGGTGTGCCTGAGTACCGCGTCACGGCCGCGGTCTGGGTGCGGGGCATTCTTCGCGACGAGTACGGTGTTGACCTTCGCAGCGTGCGCTGGTTTGAGGGCGGACTCAATGAGCCGAAGTCTACGCAGAGAATCGCCTCGTCGTCGCTGGTCTTTGAGATGGCCGATCCCGTGGACATCGAGCCGATCCCTGCCGGGGATTCGATGAGCGACATGCTCGCGCGGGGCGCCCTCGACGCACTCATCAGCCCTCGCGTGCCCGACTCATTGAGTTCTTCTCGCATGGTTCGCCGCCTGTTCCCCGACCATGTAGAGGCCGAGCGTGAGTATTACGGATCAACTGGGATCTTCCCGATCATGCACACCGTTGTGATGAAGGAGTCGCTGTTCGAACGACACCCGTGGGTCGCCGAGAGCATCTATGACGCCTTCGTGGAAGCGCGGAATGTGTGTTGGGAGTTGTACCACCGGAGTGGAGCCTTGAAGACAATGCTGCCATGGCAGCATGAGGCCACAGCGGAGGCTGACGATCTCTTCGGGTCCGACTTCTGGGCTTACGGGCTTGAGCCCAACCGCAAGACGCTGGAGACGCTAATGCGGTATCTTGTACAGCAGGGGTTCCTCGCGGACATACAGCCGATTGACGGGTTGTTTGCGCCAGTCGTTGAACTGAATCATTGATACTGCTGGACTGAGCTTGGATTCCCGCGCCGACGGACACTCGGCTGCTTCTCCTCCGCCAGGTGAATAGGTCGGCTTCGTGGGTATCTTGTCGCACTTCCGCTCAGTCTGCCGAATCGTGGTCGCGATCAGGCCGCGGATGGACGCCAGCGGGGCTTGTGCCAGCGTGGGACATGATCTAGCTTCGTTCGCCGATCGTGCGGCGTTTCCAATTGTGCGGCATGAAGTTTAACAATTATACTCAATAGGGTGCAGATCGAAGATAGCTTTCAGGTTGCCCGGTCGATAGAAGACACCTGGAACCTCTTGTTGGACTTCGAGCGCATCGCTCCTTGCATGCCGGGGGCTGAGCTTCAGAGGGTCGATGGCGATGATTACTACGGCGCCGTCAATGTCAAGGTGGGGCCTATGGCGGCGAGCTACGACGGCAAACTGACCGTTGCGGAGGTCGATCAAGACCGACGACGAATGCTCCTCCGCGGCAAGGGCCGTGAAACCAGGGGCATGGGCAGCGCCGAGGCGGAAATCATCGTTTTGCTTCACGAAGGCAAGGGGTCCGATAACACGGAAGTCGCCATCGATTGCGACATGACCATCACCGGCACCGTTGCCCAGTTCGGACGCGGCGTCATAAACGACGTTGCTTCGAAGATCATCGCGGAGTTTGCCAGCAACCTCGAGCGTGATGTTCTCAGCGTCGCAGCTTCCGATGGAGATCTGGCGGGTGATACCGCCGCACCCCCTTCTCGCACAGCTCCAAGCAAGCCTGTCGATTTGCTTGAGTTGGCCCGTGCTCCAATCGCCAGACGCCTCATACCCGTCGGATTGGCGCTGGTCGCAGTAGCAGTCGTTTGGATGGCAATCGCATGGTGGAGGAGATAGCCCGTTGACCAACGTGTTCATCGTAGATGCCTGCCGAACGCCCACCGGCAGGCTGGGAGGGGCACTCGCCCACGTCCGACCCGACGACCTCGCAGCCCATGCCATCGGGCGTCTGCTGGCTCGCCACCCGGGCCTTGATCCGGCATCCGTCGAAGACATCGTTTGGGGGGCGGCCAATCAGGCAGGCGAGGACAATCGCAACGTCGGCCGGATGGCCGCCCTTCTTGCCGGTCTCCCAGTCGAGGTGCCGGCTCAGACGGTGAATCGCTTGTGTGGGTCCTCCTTGCAGGCGGTGATATCGGCGGTGCAGGCGATGCGGGATGGCTGGGGTGATGTGATGATCGCCGGAGGCTCCGAATCTATGAGCAGGGCCCCCTTCGTGTTGGCCAAGCCGCCCGCCGGCTTCACGGCCTCTCCTCCGCAGATGGCCAACTCGGTGCTTGGCTGGCGATTTGTCAACGATCGCATGCAAATTGCATACCCACCCATCAGTCTCGGGATGACGGCCGAGGTAGTCGCCGAGCGATACGGTATCGGTCGCGAACGGCAAGACGAGTTCGCATTGCGTTCACATCAACGCGCCGTGGGGGCTCAGAAGGCGGGGCGATTCGACAGAGAAATCGAACCGATCGAGGCGGCAACGGATCCTCGCGGGAAGGGAGTGACGACAGTCGATCGGGACGAAGGGCCACGCCCCGACACCAGTCTCGAGGCGCTGGCGGCGCTTCGACCGGTCTTCAAAGAGGGCGGGAGTGTGACGGCGGGGAACAGCAGTCCAATGAATGACGGATCTGCTGCTTTGCTGCTGGCCACTGAGGAGGGCATCGCTCGACATCAGCTGAATCCGCTCGCCCGGATTGTCGGCTCGGCCGCCGCCGGAGTTCATCCCGATGTGATGGGCATAGGACCAGTACCAGCCACTCAGAAAGCGCTGGATCGGGCCGGCATGTCGCTCGACGATGTGGGCATGATCGAGATGAACGAGGCATTCGCCGCTCAGACACTCGCCTGCATCGATTTGCTGGGTGCAGATAACGAAATTGTCAACGTATCTGGAGGCGCCATAGCCCTCGGACATCCATTGGGCGGAACCGGGGCCAAGATCCTCACAACGTTGGTTCATGGGATGAACCGCGATTCAATCCGTTTCGGCCTGGCCACGATGTGCATCGGGGTCGGGCAGGGAATCGCTCTGATCTTGGAGGGGACTACTTGACCGCTCATGCCCAACTTCGTATCCGAGTGCTCGACGAGGAGTTGTCCGAGGCGCTGCGGAGCTCGATCGCTGAGGATGGCCCGGAGTCGGGGCTGGTGTTCGTGGCCGACCGGACCGTCGGGAGCGAGTGGCACGACGTATCTGCCGAGCTGTTGACCGCGTTCGAGTTATCTCGTTTGGCGGTCATGGCCGCGGCTCCGATCGTCTATGTGGTCTGGCACGCGGACTTGCTGGGCGCCGGCGGAGACGCAGGAGCGGCGATGGTGGCTACCGGTCTCCTTTCAGGCGCCCGGTCGGCCGCCGTTGAAATGCAGAAAGCCGGAGTCCCTGTGAACGTCCTCGCCATCGAAGACGACACGCCAGCTGCGACCACGGCCGCATGGGTGGCGCGACTGCTTGCATTGGAACCTGGCGGGCCTGCAGGTGAGGTTGTACGACTCGGCAGCCGCCATCTAGGAAAGACCCTGCCATGAAGTCGCTTGTCGTTGTCACCGGGGCGGCGTCGGGCATCGGTCGGGCCATCGCGGAACGCCTGGCGCGCCGGGGAACCCTTCTCATCGTTGATCGCGATCCATCAGTCGCCGAGGTGGCGGCTGAGCTCGGTACACAAGCCATAGCTGTGGAAGCGGACTTGGTCACAAATGAGGGTGTGGCGTGCGTCGTCGAGGCCGCTTCAGGGTTCTCCATCAGGGGACTGGTCAACAATGCCGGAATCACTCGGGATTCTCGTCTCGTGAAGATGACAGCCGACCAGTTCTCCGAGGTTCTCGACGTGAATCTCGGTGCCGCCTATCGGCTCACATCCTCGCTCATCCCGATGATGGGTGACGGAGCATCCGTAATCAACATCAGCTCGCGCTCATACCTAGGGAACTTCGGGCAGTACAACTACGCGACGTCGAAGGGCGGTCTGGTTGGCCTCACGCGCGCCCTGGCGATTCGGCTTGCGCCGAAGGTCCGTGTCAACGCCATCGCGCCGGGTCTGATCGACACACCCATGACGGCAGCCATGCCAACCGAGGTGCTGGCCAAACTGGTGGCGCGTATCCCCCTTGGTCGTCCCGGCCGCGGCGACGAGGTGGCTGCCCTGGTGGAGTTTCTTCTCTCTGAAGACGCGTCGTACATCACAGGCCAGGTTCATATTGTCGGTGGTGGTAGGAGCCTCATCTAGCTTCTCTCGAGGTTGAAACTAGATTCGGCGAGATCCCTCCAATCGGAAGCCTTGCCTGTACTCCTGCGCAGACCTCGTCTCGGCGCCTGGATACTTTCAGGGAATACGGGTCCCTCTGGGGGAAGGTCCATCAGAGGAAGGTCAGCCCGACTCTTCCGCCTCGAGGGAGAGGATTTTGTTGAGCCTTCGCACGTGGCGCTCCTCGCGGGTGAATTGGGCGCCGATAAACGCCTCGACGATCTCCGTAGCCAGCGCCACCCCGGTCACCCGGCTCCCCAGGCACAGCACATTAACGTCGTCGTGTTCGACGCACTGATGGGCCGTATACGTGTCGGTTCCCTGGGCGGCCCGCACGCCGCGCAGCTTGTTGGCGGCGATGGCCGCCCCGGCCCCGGAACCGCACACCACGATGCCGCGTTCGACCCGGCCGTCGCGGACGGCGCGGCCGACCGCGGCCGCATAATCCGGATAGTCGACCGATTCCTCGGTGTGAGTCCCGAAATCGGTAACGGCCACACCCTTCTCGGCAAGCATCCGCGCCAGGGTCTCCTTCAACGCGTAGCCGGCGTGATCTGCGCCAATTCCTACCCGCACACTCCATCCTTCTCGAGGGCGACGTCAGCGTAGTCAAGTCGCCGGCTGCCCGACCCCCACGCGACACCGGTCCCCCGGCTCTCTCCGTCGGCGCCGTGGGTATGGGCGAATCGAGGGGTCTCGGCAAAGAAGAGGGTGAATCGGGTGATTCTGCCTATGCCCGATTCACCCTCCCGGTGTCGAGGCTCGCGCCACACCGGCCTGCCTATCTAGGGTCGTCGACCCTGACGGAGGCGACGGGCGAGTCGTCGGTTCCGACTCCAAGGGCTTCGGTGAGGCGGGCCTCGAGTTCGGCCTTCGACAGCAACGGATGCGGAAGAAAGTCATCGCTGAGTTTCACCCAGATGCGGGCGCGGTATTCCTTGCTCGGTTTGCTGGGTGGGCCACCCATTTCAGCTCCTTTGCGTGGGGTCGCTGACGCTACCCCGGTTCCCCGGTCGACGTCGAGATGATGCGTGGCGTCGGTGGCTGGGTCGAGCAGTGATTGTGTCGAAGCCGGAGATGTCATCGGTAGGCACGTACAATCCCGACGATGGATCAGATCGTTGTCACCGGGGGAGCGCGACTGGAGGGCTCCGTATCGGTACTCGGAGCGAAGAACGCCGTCCTCAAGCAGATGGTTGCGATGCTGCTGGCGCCCGGCGTCCACCGGCTGACCAATGTGCCCGGCATCCTCGACGTCGAACTGATGGGCAAAGTCCTCGATCACACCGGTGCACAATGCGAATTCGACGGCCATACGCTGACTGTGGAAGTACCGGATGATCTCCGGCCGGAGGCGCCTCTCGAGTTGGTCCGCCAGATGCGGGCTTCGATCATTGTCCTCGGACCGCTTCTGGCCAGGACGGGAATCGCCAGTGTCGCCTTCCCAGGGGGTGACGATCTCGGAGCCCGACCGATCGACATGCACCTCGCCGGTCTTCGCGCCCTCGGCGCCGAGTTCGAACTCGAACACGGGACGGTCATCGGCCGCGCCCCCAATGGACTGACCGGCGCCGAGGTCGACCTCGAGTTCCCTTCGGTGGGAGCGACGGAGAACATTCTCCTGGCGGCCGTCCTCGCGACCGGCGAGACCGTGATCAACAATCCAGCCCGTGAGCCCGAGATCCAGGATTTGGCCAGACAACTCAATGCCATGGGTGCCGCAGTCAGCGGAGCGGGCACTCCTCGAATGGTGATCGGAGGAGTTGGCGAACTCCACCCGGTCGATCATCGGGTCATACCCGACCGCCTGGAGGCCGGGACCTACGCCGTGGCGGGCGCCATCAGCCGGGGTCGTGTCCGTGTCGACAACTGCGTTCCCGATCACCTGCGGATGGAGTTGAAGAAGCTCACAGAAGCTGGATGCGGAGTCGACCGTGGTGACGACTGGATCGAGATCGAAGGTCCGGAGCGGCCGCACTCTGTTGACTTCGCCACCTTGCCGTTCCCCGGCTTTGCGACCGATATGCAGCCGCAAATGGTGGCGCTGCTTGCCTCTGGAGAGGGAACCTCAGTGGTGACCGAGAACCTCTACGACGCCCGGTTTCGCTACCTCGGGGAGCTGATGCGGATGGGTGCCGACGTGACGATCGAGTGGCAACACGCCGTCATTCGCGGCACGGAGCGCCTCTCGGGTTGTCCCGTGCTTGCTCCGGATATCCGGGCAGGCGCGGCCCTCGTGCTGGCCGGTCTCCGGGCAGACGGCTACACCACCGTCTCCGATGTCCAGCACATCGATCGGGGTTACGAGGGGTTCGTCGAACGATTGGCCTCGCTCGGCGCGGTCATCGAGCGGCGCAGTGCGTGAACTCGCTCTTGCGTTAGCGGTTGTTCTCGCCCTGACGGCGCTTCCGGCCGCTGCGCAGGAGGATCCCCCGGCCGTCTTCGATACCATCGAGATCGTTCCTGTGGACGGAACCGTACTGCAATGGCGGGACCGCCGCTATGCCGGACGGCTGGTTGTGGATGGGGCCTCCGACGGCCTGGTGCTGACCGAACTGGTGGCGCCCGAAGCGTATTTGCTCGGTCTCCAGGAAGTCCCGTTCAGCTGGCCTATCGAGTCACTCCGGGCACAAGCTGTGGCGGCTCGAACCTATCTCGCCTGGACGCTGCGGCGCGGTCGCGCCGGAGCCGGCGCGACGTACGGATTCGACATCTGCGCCACGGACCAGTGTCAGGTGTACGGGGGTCTCGACCAGGTCGAGGGGCCGGGAGGTGAGCAATGGGAAGAAGCAGTGACTTCGACGGCGGGCGAGTTACTCCTCGTGGGCGGCGTCCCGGCCCAGGCTCTGTACAGCAGCACCTCCGGTGGCCGCACTCGATCGGTGCAGGATGTGTTCGGAGGAACTCCGCATCCGTATCTGCAGGCCGTGCCCAGCCCGAACGAGGACTCACCGTTCACCGACTGGGAAGTCCGCTTCGACGTGTTCCAACTGCGGGAGATCCTCAAGGCGGCCGGAGTGCTCGAGGGAAGTTTCAGCACAATCGGAGTCGTTCAAACCAGGGATGGCAACGGCCCGTGGATGATCGATATCAACGGCCGTACGAACGAACAACTCGATACCTGGGACTTCCGGTCGACGATGAACCGGTGGGCGCCGAGGGTGTTTCCCGATGACTTCCCTGCGGCCCGACCCGACGGGGGAACGTACCCGCAAACCATCCTCTCGCCGACGTTCACCATCGACTACGACATTGTCTTTCCCCTCGCCGGCCCCGACGGTATGTGGCTCGGATTCGAATGGGTCGTGCGTGGGAAGGGCTGGGGCCACCTGGTCGGCATGAGCCAGTACGGAGCGAAGGCGATGGCCGATGCCGGCGCCAGCTACGACCAGATCCTCTCTCACTACTACACGGGTCTCGAGGCGGAGCGATCCGGCCTCTTACCGGATGAAATAGAGGTGGGTCTGGTCTGGGGAGCAACAGAGCTGGTCATCTCCGCCGATGGGCCGTTCACTGTGCTGGCAGACGGGAAGACGATTGCCGAGGTGGCGCTTGGCTCGTGGTCCTTCGGCGCCAGCGGTACCCGCGTCGCCGCCAACCCTCCGGACGGGACCGGCCTTGCGCCGACTCTGGCATCGCTCGAGCCTGCAACGGCGATTTCTGGACGCGCCGTCGCGTTCACGGGCATGCTGTCTGCTCCGGCCCAGGTGCGGGTTGTGGTATTCAGAGGAGCCGAGGTGGTCGGAACGACCGAGTGGAGAGTTCGCGACGCCGGCGAGGTCGTCGCAGTCTGGGACGGAACCATGCGCGGCCGCGTTGCCCCGCCGGGGATCTACCGGGTGATGATGGAAGCGCGCTCTGCGGACGGAATGGACCGCCTGTTCTCGACGTTGCAGTTGATGCCCGGATAGTGCTGCGGGCTTTCTACACTATGGCGCCCGAGGTGGAACCCAGATGACCGAAGATACACAACAGCTGAACGAGCACGAGACGGCTCCGGTCGACGAAGCCTTGATCGACCTGCCGACACTCGAGGCAACCCTCGAGTACATTCGCCCTGCGCTGCAAGCCGACGGCGGCGATCTCGTACTGCTCGGGGTTGAAGGGGGAACGGTCAACCTTCAGATGGTCGGCGCGTGCGGCGGTTGCCCGCTCTCGACCATGACCCTCAAGGCCGGCATCGAACGGATCCTCATGGACCGTGTGCCCGGCGTCGAAGTCGTCAACGCCAGCTAGATTTTTCGGGCCCCTTTCTCGCCCTGCAGAGCGAAACACGACTGGTGCCGGACGCAGCCTGACCGGCCCATTCGGGCCCGCATCCTGGCATTCGGCTACAGGCGAACCATCACCTTGCCGGTGTTGGCTCCGGTGAACAGGCGGCTGAAGGCCGCCGGGGCATTGTCGAGGCCATCGACGACGTCGGTCTTGTACGTCAGCTTGCCTTCTTTCACCCAGCCACCCAGCCCGGCGATCGCTTCGTCGGCTCGATCCATGTAGTCGAGGACGATGAATCCTTCCATTCGGCCCCGCTTGCTGATCAGGACGCCCAGGTTGTTGGGTCCGGGACGCGGCGCCTCGGCGTTGTACTGGGAGATTGCGCCGCACAGCACGATCCGGCCCCGGCGCGCCAGGTTGGCTATGGCGGCTTCGAGGAGGTCGCCACCGACGTTGTCGAAGAAGACGTCGACACCGTCCGGGCAGGCCGACCGGATTGCCTTCCGCACGTTTTCGGTCTTGTAGTTGATGGCAGCGTCGAAACCCAGTTCTTCGGTGAGCCATGCGCACTTCTCGGCCGAACCGGCCAGGCCGACAACCCTGCAACCTTTGAGTTTGGCGATTTGTCCGACCACCGAACCGGTTGCTCCTGCTGCTCCCGAAACCAGGACGGTCTCTCCGGCAACGGGACGGCCGATATCGAGGAGTCCGAAGTAAGCAGTGATTCCGGTCAGCCCGAAGATACTCAGCGCAGCCTCCGGTGGAACACCGTCCGGCACCACCTGTGTCCCGCGACCGAGTACGGCGTACTGTTGCCATCCGGTCATGCCGAAAGCGGTGGCCCCGACCGGGTAGGCATCGTTGTTCGACTCGATGACAATCCCGAGGCCCCCGCTGCGAATCGGTGCGCCGATCTCGATGGCGGGTAGGTAGGTGTCGTAGGCCATCCAACCCCGGATCGTGGGATCGATCGAGAGCCACGTGACCTCAACCAGGATCTCACCCGGCCCCGGTGCGGGCACGGGAACGTCGTCGTGTGCAAAGCAGCGATCGGCAACGACACCGACGGGCCGTTCGGCGAGAGTGATGCGGTGATTGCTTACGTCCATGCCAGCACCTTACGTGCCCGCCGGCCACAGTGGAACCGGCCCGCCGCACGTAGACCCGGCGACGAACGCGCGGCCCGGGCCGAATCCCAACGACCACTAGCTATTCTGCCCCCACATGGCCTTGACCAACCCGAGCGAATTGATCGACGCAACGCTGAGCGGCGACCGGCGTGCTCTGGCCCGCATCATCAGCCGTGTCGAAGAAGGCCACCAGATGGCCCCCGATTTGCTGGCGGCGCTCTATCCCATGGGTGGCCGTGCCTATGTGATCGGTCTCACCGGAGCTCCCGGGTCAGGCAAGAGCACCATCACTGATCAGTTGATCACCGAAATCCGCGCCTCCGGCGATGAGGTGGCGGTCCTCGCCGTTGACCCTTCGAGCCCGTTCACCGGCGGTGCCATCCTCGGTGATCGGATCCGCATGCAGGACCACGCCGGCGATGCAGGCGTCTACATCCGGTCGATGGGCAGTCGCGGCCATCTCGGCGGGATCGCGGCCGCCACTCCACGGATTGTGAGCGTCCTCGACGGTGCCGGGTTCCCATACATCATCGTTGAGACGGTGGGCGTCGGGCAGGCGGAAGTCGAGATAGTCGAGAGTGCCGATACCACCATCGTCGTCGTGAACCCGGGGTGGGGCGACAGCGTGCAGGCGAACAAGGCCGGATTGCTGGAGATCGGCGACATCTTCGTAATCAACAAGGCCGACCGGCCCGGCGTCAACGATACGGTGCGAGATCTGCGCCAGATGCTGGAACTCGGCAACGGGCGGACGTGGGAGCCGCCGATGCTGCCGACCGTGGGTACCACGGGCGAAGGTATCGACGGGGTATGGCGGGCGATCGTCGATCACAGGAAACACCTGGAATCCACCGGCGAGTTGGCCGTGCTACGGAGCAAGAAGCTCGAACTCGAGTTCCGGCGGGCGATGATCGAGGAACTGACGGCCCAGGCCGAGGCGGTTGCGGGCCGGCAGGCCCTCACCGTGCTACTCGCCGAACTCGGCTCACGGCAGATCGACCCCTGGACGGCGGCCCGGCGAATTGTCACGGAACTGGCGGAGGAGAACAACCATGGAAATGTCTGAGGAAACCCGTGCAGCAGTAGCGCTGGGGGAGCTGGCAATGCAACTGCGCCGGCATTACTACCACCGCCCGTACGAGCAGGCCCCCGACGACTTGATCGAAGAGGGGATCATCGGCAACCTCGAATGGGACGAGCGCGATGGGTTGTGGGTCCAGATCGACGCGACCATCACCCTCGAGGTGCCGCCCACCGGCTCCCCGCTGGGCATTTACGCAGAAGAGGGTCCGGTCGTCAGTCTGTGGCGTTCAGTTGGGGCGGCCGGCATCGATTGGTCGGCTGACTGGGACGTCGGGCTCACCGCCATTGATCAGCAAGCCTTCCTGGGCAAGCTCGCCGACACCGCAGTCCGGATGGCAGCCGGGGTTCAAGGATTTGTTCAGCAATTCCTGGTTGCCTCGGCTGAGCTCGAAGAAGACGAACGGCAGGAGACGGGCGACGTCGCCCGCGAGTGGTTGGCCGGCGCCTGAACGGACGCAGGGCCTCGTTCGGGCGTTAGCCTTTGCCTGACCGTCGAACGAGGAGTCACACCGTGGAGTTGGTCGAGTATTCCGTAGAGAACGCCGTCGCGCTGATTCGACTCAATCGTCCGCCGGTGAACGCCCTCTCCGCCCAGCTTTCACATGACCTGCTCGAGGCCTTCACCATGGCCGCCGATCCGGCCGTGCGGGCGGTCGTGGTTACCGGCCAGCCCCATTTTGCGGCCGGAGCAGACATCAAAGGATTCCAGAAGGCATACGACGGAGCCAATGAGGGCGGCGGCCTCGCCGGCGTTCTGGCCGGAACGGTCCGTGCGCTCGAGAAACTTGCCAAACCAACATTTGCAGCCGTCCACGGTTATGCACTCGGGGGCGGTCTGGAGCTGGCGATGGGAGCCGACTTCCGGTATTTGTCGGATGACGCCTTGGTGGGACAACCGGAGATCAAGCTGGGCATCATCCCCGGCGCAGGCGGAACGCAGCGGCTACCGCGCATCGTCGGTTTTCAGAAGGCGAAGGAACTCAATTACTCCGGCCGCCACATCGGTGCTGCGGAAGCGCTCGCCATCGGTCTGGCCGACAAGGTGTTCCCGGTCGATCACCTGCTCCCGGCCGCGATCGCCGAAGCAGAGCAGTATGCCGAGGGGCCGACGGTTGCGCTGGGTGCGGCGCGCATGGCAATGAACGAAGGATGGGGAAAGCCGATCGACGAGGCAATGGCAGTCGAAGCGCAGGCGTTCGACGAATGCTTCTGGACCGACGACGCCAAAGAAGGGGTTGCCGCCTTCATCGAGAAGCGCAAGGCGGAGTTTCGCGGTCGCTGACCAACCTCAGCCGGGAACGTCTTTCGGTCGCGACCCGTCGCGCGCTTCGAAGTCCGGATTTGGAATCCGAAAACTCAGCGCGAAACCGAACGAGACGAAAAGGGCTGCCGCCGTTGCCGCTCGTGCGGCCGCATCTGCGAAGGCCATCTCGATTCCATCGATGATGGGGGCGAGAGTGGCGGCGTCCAACTGCATTGCAGGCATTTCACCTATCTGAGGGAGGTTTCCCTCGCGCAGGGTCGGTAGAAGTTGTCCTGCCGATGCACTCACGGCCCCGGCCAGGCCCGAACGGGCAACGTCGGGGAGGAGGGCGACGTCGGCCAGTTCCTTCTCGGTGAACGTGGCCAGATTGACGGCCAGGAGCGTGCCGATGAGTGCAATACCAAGCGCCGAGCCAACCTGACGAAATGTGCTTTGCATCCCGGATGCCTGGCCCGAATCACCAGGAGGGACGTCGCCAAGAATCACGCTGGTGAGCTGGGCAGTAGCAAGGCCTACTCCGATGCCGTAGAGAAAGAGCACCGGCGCCAGGGTCCATCCACCGACATCCGGGGAGATGGTGAGGGCGATCAATCCGATGGAGATCGCCTCGATCCCCATACCGGTGCTGACGACCCGTCTCGGGCCGAATCGATTGGCGAGCGCGGCGGCCGACGGGCCTCCGACAAAGGCACCGGCTGCCAGTGCCGCGAACAGGACCCCTGTTCGAAGTGCTGTATACCCGAGGACGGCTTGCATGAAGAGCGGCAAGATGAAGATCAAGCCGAGTTCGCCGAGGCTGAGGATGGCAGCTGTGATGTTGCCGTTCCGGAAGCTCGACAGGCGGAAGAGCTCGAGTTTGAACAGCACCGGCTTGCCGGCCGCCGATCTGCGCCGCTCGGTCAAGAAGAACAGGGCGATCCCGGTCACAGCAACTGCCAGCGCAGGGACCACCGGGGAGATGCTCTCCAACGGCCAGTTCCACGATCCGATCGCGAATGGTTTGGTCGGTGTCCACCACCCGTAGCGAGATCCCTCGATCAGAGAGAAGATGAGCCCGAGCAGGCCGAGCGAGATGGCGGCGATTCCTGCGGGGTCGATTCCGCGCTGCACGTTCTCGTCGCGGCTGTCCGACACCCAGAGCAGCGACCCGGCGATGACGGCGATGCCGATGGGAATGTTGATGTAGAACGCCCATCTCCACGAGTAGTCCGTGGTCAACCAGCCTCCGACCAACGGTCCGATGGCCGCCATGCCTCCGATGACCGAGCCCCACACGCCGAAGGCGATTGCCCGATCGCGTCCCCGGAACGTCGCGTTCACGATCGAGAGGGTGGAAGGGAGGATCATTGCTGCCCCGACTCCCTGGAGCGAACGAGCACCGACCAGGGCGGGACCGCTCGGCGCTCGCCCTGCCAGCAGTGACGCCAGCATGAACAGCACCAGGCCGCCGTGGAAGATGTGCTTTCGCCCGAACTGGTCTCCTATCCGTCCGAGCGTGATCAGCAGCGCCGCGAACACGAGTGAGTAGATCGTGGTGATCCACTCTGCATCGACGAGTTGGATCTCGAGGTCGCGGATGATCGATGGAATGGCGACGTTGACGATGGTCGCGTCCATGATGATGATGGCGACTCCGAGGCTCAGCACTGCGAGTCCCAGCCAGCGTTTTCGGTCGGTAGACATAGATCCTTTTTCCGGTTATCGACGCGTTGTCGATAACTAGCCGGAGGATTGTAGCTGGCGCCGGAGGGCGGAGAACCGGACGTAGGACGGCAGTTATGCTTCCTGGGTTCACAAGCCGGGAAGGGTTGGGGCGATGCGTTGGCGCAAGCTCGAGAAAAGTACAAATGTGCAGGATCGCCGGGGGATGCCCTCACGTGGAGTCGCCATCGGAGGTGGAGGGGTGGGGATCGTGGCGGTCCTCGCCATCGTTCTGGGGATGTGCGGCGGGGGAGCGGACCTCAGTCAACTTGCATCGATGCTCGAGGGCTTGCAGGCGCCGGCGGCCGTCCCACAGGATGTCGGTACGGTGCCGTCGGATCCGGAGAGCGTTGAGGAACGGGAGTTCGTCCAGGCCGTGCTCGGTTCGACCGAGACGCTGTGGGTGGACATGTTCACGGGTTCCGGCGTCACCTACCAACCCGCCGCGCTGGTTTTGTTCAGCGGTTCCACCAACTCAGGCTGCGGTGGAGCCAACGCCCAGGTTGGGCCCCACTACTGCCCGCTGGATCAGACGATCTACATCGATCTCGACTTCTTCGGTGAGCTGCAGGCGAGATTTGGTGCTCAGGGCGGCGACTTCGCCGAGGCGTACGTGATCGCCCACGAGGTTGCTCACCACGTTCAGCAGCTCCTCGGCATCAGCGACGACGTCCGGCAGATGCAACAGCAGTATCCGGATGATGTAAACGAACTATCGGTCCGGATCGAACTGCAGGCCGACTGCCTGGCCGGGGTGTGGGCGAACTCGATCTACCAGCGCGGCGATGTGCTCCAACCCGGCGATATTCAGGAGAGTCTCGATGCGGCTGCCGCGGTTGGCGACGACCGCATCCAGGAGGCGATTCAAGGTCGGGTGACTCCCGAATCCTGGACCCATGGTTCCTCCGAGCAGCGGATGCAGTGGTTCACCGCCGGGTATGAGTCCGGTGATCCAAACCTCTGCGATACGTTCAGTTCGGATCTGTAGGCGTCTCAATTCGGCGGCGGAGCCCTTCGAGGTTGCGCCGCCAGATCCAGCGCAAGATCGGCCGGGCGGCCAGCGCGGTCACGGGGCCGCCGAGGTACCAGGGGAAGGCCAGCTGTTCCGTCCAGGTGAACCGTGTGCCCGTTCGGCTTGCTTCAAGTCGGAACGACCCCTGGCCGGTGATGATCCCCTGGTGTCTGACATCGATGGAGTGCTGCTCATCCCACCCGGTGACTTCCATGACATCGTTGGTTTGCAGGGGTCCGACTTTGGTTTCCACGAGCATCCTGGTTCCGACTCCGGACCGCTGATCGGTCAGGAATTCGATGGACCGGGCGTCTGCCATCCACTCGACATGTGCGGCGAGGTCGGCTGCTTCGCCCCACACCCGCT
Source organism: Acidimicrobiia bacterium (assembly GCA_029210695.1). Lineage (NCBI taxonomy): Bacteria > Bacillati > Actinomycetota > Acidimicrobiia > Acidimicrobiia bacterium. The sequence goes on along the minus strand of JARGFH010000026.1, from coordinate 23,487 downwards.
CCAGGGGAGCTTCGATCTCGATAGATACGGTGATGCGAGCCATGAGAGAACGATAGGGGAGGTTCTGCCCGGCTGCGATGTCGGTTCGGTGCGCAGGGCGCGGTCGTTCAAGCTGCTCGACCGTGGCACAATCGTGGCGCACATGCTCTACCTCGACCACGCCGCCACCACGCCGATGCGTCCCGAAGTCTGGGAGGCGATGGCTCCGTACGCCGGCGAGGTCTACGGCAACGCCTCTGGGAGCCACGGAGCTGCGCGGCTGGCGAAGAACGCACTCGAGGAGGCCCGTGAACGAGCCGCCCGCCTGCTCGGCGCTCGACCGCTGGAGATCGTCTTCACCGGCGGCGGCACCGAGTCCGACAATCTGGCTCTCCAGGGAGCCGCGCTGGCGGGAAGGCGGCGCGGCGGGGTGGTGACGACGGCCATCGAGCACGAGGCAGTCCTCGAGACGGCTGCGTTCCTGACAGGCCTGGGCTGCCGGGTCGATCTGGTCGGAGTCGACCGGATGGGCCGTGTTGATCCAAAAGAAGTGGCCGGCGCGGTGGGCGGGGACACGGCGGTGGTCTCGATCATGGCGGCCAACAACGAAACCGGAGTCGTCCAGCCGGTCCGGAAGGTCTCGGAGGCCGTCAAGGCGGCCAACCCGGAGGTGGCGGTCCATACCGATGCGGTGCAGTCGTTCATCTCACAGGATCTCAACGTCGACGACCTGGGTGCGGACATGGTGTCGCTGGCCGCCCACAAGTTCGGCGGTCCGAAGGGCGTGGGGCTGTTGTACGTGCGAACGGGCGTCGGTCTCGAGCCGATCTTGCACGGCGGGGGCCAGGAACTGGGCCGTCGGTCCGGTACGCACAACGTCATGGGGGCCGTCGGAATGGTGCAGGCAATGGAGCTGGCCGCCTCCGATCGAGAACGATTCGTCGTCGACGTCGGGGAGGCTCGCCGTCGATTCGAAGAAGGCCTCCGTGTCGCCATCCCGGACCTCGAAGTGAACGCCCCGCTCGATGGACGGCTCGTCCAGCATTCACACGTGCGGATTCCGGGCGTTCGCAATGAGACCCTGCTGGTCCGCCTCGATCAGCGGGGCCTGGCCGCCTCGGCGGGTTCGTCGTGCCAGTCGGGAGCAGCCACCGTGTCGCACGTTCTGGCGGCGATGGGATTCGACGACGAACCCGCCCGCCAGTGTCTCCGTGTGAGCTTCGGTTGGACGACCACTCCCCAAGATGGCGACGACGCGGCAGCCATCGTCGCTGAAGCAGTGCAGGGCCTCCGTTGAACTCCCTTCAACTTCGTTTTCGCGCGGGATTCCCACCGTATGGGGAGCGATTCCCGCGCGAAAACGGTTGGGAGGGGGGCCGATGAGGGTGATGGTGGCCATGAGCGGGGGCGTCGACTCGTCCGTGGCTGCGGCGATGATGGTCGAGGAAGGTCACGAGGTGATCGGGGCGACCCTCAAGCTCTGGCAAGGGCCGAACGGCGAGGCGCCTACGGCCGGATGTTGCACGGTGTCCGACAGTGAGGATGCCCGCCGGGTGGCTGCCCAACTCGACATCCCGTACTACGTCCTCGACTACACCGATGACTTCATGTCGGGTGTGGTCGATCGTTTCATCGGCGACTATTTCAGTGGCCGCACACCCAACCCGTGCGTCGAATGCAACCGCACCGTGAAGTTCTCCCGTCTCCTCGACCAGGCGGCCGACTTCGGCTGCGACGTGCTGGTCACCGGGCACTATGCCCGCACCCACCGTGATGAGATGGGTTGGCACCTGCTCAAGGGCGTCGACGCTGCAAAGGACCAGTCCTACGTGTTGTACATGCTGGGGCAGGCCGAACTCGAGCGGGTCCGGTTCCCGGTCGGCGAGCAATCGAAGGCTGAGACCCGCCGCTATGCGGAAGGGCTCGGTCTGCGAACGGCAGCCAAGCCAGACAGCCAGGACATCTGCTTCGTCGGTGACGGCAACTACCGCGACTTTCTCCGGGACCAGGCTGCCGAGGTCGCCCAACCGGGGCCGATCGTGGATTCGGATGGTCTGCAGCTGGGCACGCACAACGGGGTGATCGATTTCACGATTGGGCAGCGAAAGGGACTGGGCGTAGCGCTCGGTGAGCCCCGGTATGTGATCGATATCGAGCCGTCGACTGCCACGATCACTCTCGGCCGCAAGGAAGAACTGGCGACCACGGACTTCCGCGTCGATGCAGCCGTCTGGGTGGCCGGCGAGCCCCCACTCCCGGGCGTCTTTGATGTCAAGGTCCGCTACAAGACGGCGGCCGTGCCCGGTTCGGTCGCCCCCTCATCCGGGGGAGCGTCGGTCGAGTTCGACGAACCGCAAGGAGCCATCGCCCCCGGACAGGCTGCCGTCTTCTACGCCGGCGACGAAGTCGTCGGTGGCGGCACGATAGTGACACCATGATCACCGGGATCGGAAGTCTTCCTCACATCGACCCGACCGCGGCCGCCCTGTTCGTCCTCGACACGACCGACGTCCCATACCTCCCGCAGCTTCCCAACCGGCACCCGGCAGAACGGATGCTGCCTCAGTGGGGTGACGGCCTCTGTGGGTGCGGGTTCTCGGACTCGGAGCTCGGTCTCAGGTACGGAGCACCTCACAGCGAGCGCACTGAGGCGCTGCTCGGATCAAACACGCTGCTGCGGATGCTCCCACCGGACATCGAGACCCTCAAGACGCAGGTCACCGGTCCGGTCACGCTGGCCGTCGCGATGCTGGCGGCGGGGCATCCCGGTGGTGACAACCTGTACGAATGCCTCACAGTTGAACTGGCGGACCGAATCAGCGCGCACGTTGACGCGATCCGTTCCCGGCTCCCAACCACGGAGCTGATTCTCCTGCTCGACGAGCCAGCTCTCTCCGGTGTCGGTGAGCGATTGTTCCCGATCAGCAGGAGCGATGTTCACTCGCTGCTCGAGAAGACGATGAAGGACCTCCCGTTGAGGCCCGGCATCCACTGCTGCGGCCCGACCGATTGGGCGTTTGTCGCCGGACTTGACCCTGCGTGGATCTCATGGGATCTCGATGCGCTTGGGCCGCAGTTCGAAGAGGAGCACGAGTCGATTGCCGCCGCCACGAGTGCCGGTACCAGAATCATGTGGGGAGTGGCCCCGGCAACCATGGGCTCACCGCCGCGCGATCTCGTGTCGCGCCTCCAGCGCGCAATCGGTACGCTCGTGCTGGGCGGCGCCGACATGGTGTCGCTCACCGAGGACGCTCTGTACACGCCTTCGTGCGGATTGGCGGGCCTGACCGAGGGCCAGGCTGAGATCGTGGCAGGCACCGTCCGCAGCGTCGTAGGAGTATTGACCGAGCTATGGACGACGTGACCATTGAGCAACTGCGGGATCAAGTTCGCTACCACGCCCACCGGTATTACGTTCTCGACGAACCCGAAATTAGCGACGCGGACTACGACGCACTGCTCCATCGACTCATCGCAATCGAGGCCGAACACCCCGAGTTGATCACGCCCGACTCGCCGACTCAGCGGGTCGGTGCGACCCCGTCGGATCTCTTCGCGCCGGTAACGCACAGGGAGCCGATGTTCTCCCTCGACAACGCCGAGTCGACCGGGGACCTCGAAGCGTGGGAGGACCGAGCCGCCCGGCAACTCGGTCGGGCCCCGTCGGGCTACGTCTGCGAACTCAAGATCGACGGGCTGGCGGTTTCGCTGACCTACGAGAACGGAGTCCTGGTTCGCGCCGCGACCCGGGGCGACGGTACGACGGGTGAAGACATAACGGCCAACGTGCGGGCCATTGAGGCGGTTCCGCTGCGCCTGTTTGGAGATGCCCCCGAGATCCTCGAAGCCCGCGGGGAGATCTACTTTCCGATTCATGCCTTCGAGGCCCTCAACGCCGCCCAGCTCGACGCGGGTCAGAGGGTGTTCGCCAATCCCCGCAACGCGGCAGCCGGGTCCGTCCGGCAGAAGGATCCCGCCGTCACCGCCTCGCGCGACCTCTCGATCTGGGTGTACCAGCTTGGATTCGTTCAAGGTGGTCCGTCTCTCGACCGCCACTGGGAGATGATGGAGTACCTGGCTGCGCTCGGGTTCCGGACCAATCCTGCCTCGCAGGCGGTCGACGACCTGGCCGCCGTCGAGCGCTACGTCGTCGAAACCGAGGGGGCCCGTCATCATCTCGACTACCAGACCGACGGTGTGGTCATCAAGGTGGACAGCCTCGATGAGCAAGCGCAGCTCGGGTTCACCGCCAAAGCACCCCGTTGGGCCATCGCCTACAAGTTCCCGCCGGAAGAACAGATCACGAGGCTGCGCGGCATCGAAGTGGGTGTGGGTCGGACCGGTCGGGTCACACCGTTTGCGGTACTCGAACCGGTATTCGTAGGCGGGGTCACAGTCACCAACGCAACGCTTCACAATGAGGACGAGGTTCATCGCAAGGACGTCAGGATTGGTGATCAGGTAATCGTCCGCCGGGCAGGCGAGGTTATCCCGGAGGTCGTCGGGCCGGTGGTTTCCCTCCGCACCGGCGCTGAGAAGGTCTGGTATATGCCGGACGACTGCCCGTTCTGCGGCAATCCGATCGTCCTGCCGGAAGGCGAGAAGGTCGCCAGGTGCACCGGTGGTCTGGAGTGTCCGAGCCGCCTGCGGGAATGGCTGGCGCATTTCGTCGGTCGGAGCGGCATGGATATCGAAGGCATGGGCTACAAAACCATCGACCTGCTCATCTCCGAAGGCTTGATCAGCGATCCGGCCGACATCTTCTTTCTAGAGCCCGAAGCCCTGTTGGGCCGCGAGGGTTGGGGTGACCTTTCAGTCGGGAAACTCATGGCCGGAATCGACGAGGCCAGGAATCGCGATCTGGCCAGGCTCCTGATCGGCCTCGGTATCCGGCATGTGGGTGGCTCGGTTGCCAGGGTACTGGCGAGGACGTTCCGAAGCATCGATGCGTTGCTGGCCGCTTCCGAAGAGGAGATCGCAGCCGTCGAGGGTGTCGGCCCCACGATCGCCCGATCGGTGCGCGATTGGGCGACGGCCCCCGAGACGGCCCCGCTGATCGCGAAATTCCGTGCCGGCGGTGTACGGCTGGCAGCCACCGAACCCGAGGCGGCGACCGGCGACCTCCTGAGCGGGGTGACGCTCGTCGTGACCGGGACACTGGCCGGCTTCTCACGAGATGAGGCCAAGCTGGCAGTCGAAGAACGGGGCGGCAAGGTGACCGGTTCGGTATCGAAGAAGACCACGGCGGTGGTCGCCGGCGACTCGCCGGGCGGATCCAAACTGACGAACGCGGCGGAGCTAGGAGTGCCGATCATCGACGAGGGTCGATTCGTCCTGCTCCTTGATCAGGGACCGCAGACACTGGGTGAAGGCACCTGACCCTCTAGGCTGCCGTCTTCATGCTCAAGCTACGCCTGTTCGGGTTTTCCCTGCACCTGCACGCCACCTTTCTGATTCTGGCCGTCTTCGTACTCGACGCCGGCTACGGGGCCGTTGGTATCGCCTTGTGGATGGCGGCGGCGTTCTTCTCCGTTCTCGTTCACGAACTCGGTCATGCGTTCACCGCTCGCGCGCTAGGGGGATCGGTCGATCGGGTAACGATTCACGGCATAGGAGGGACGACGTTCTGGAGTGCGCCGTGGATGAACAAATCGCTCGGCAAGCGATTCCTGGTGGCGGCCGCCGGGTCGGGTCTCGAGGTCGCCTTTGCGTTGGGTGTCTTCGGTCTCGTGCGAGCCGGCGTGTTCGGCTTCGAGGCAGAGCTCTTCATAGAGTCTCCGTTCACCATCTATCTTGGAAACATCCTCCAGGATCAACTCTGGATCGAGTTCTTCCTGGGGACGTTCATCTGGATCAGCGTTGTGTGGGGCCTACTCAACTGGCTGCCGATCGGGGGGTTGGATGGATCGCACATGCTGGCAGTGTTGCTCGAGAAGGTCATGCCCGGTCGGGGACGATTCCATGCTGCGGTCATCGGTCTGATCGTGGCCGTCGGTGCCGCATGGTGGTTCTATTCGCGCGGCTACACCTTTGCCCCGATCATCTTCGTGCTGTTTGCGGTTCAGGAGTTCTCAGCAGCCCGCAGTCAGGGGTGAGCGACCAGCAACGGGACCCGCAACTCCTGAGGGCTCAGACCGCCGTGATACCCAACCAGTTCGGCGTCGCTGCCGGGGTAGTGCAGGGCAATCGAATCCTCTGCGATGAGCGCCCCGTCCGGTAGTCGTCCAGCGGCGGTCGGCGAGACGGGCTCAGGACCCCACCAGCCGCTCATCTCGGACCGGTCCACCCAACGTACCGGAAGATCGGCCGCCATTCGACGGGCGGCGGCGCGGTCGCCGGCCACCCAGACGCAACGGGAGTCACCATGGAGGATCAGGCCGTCCGGCGGATCGATGTGGAGCCTGCCTTCGGGTGGAACATCGACGTGTCCGTGATCGGCGGTGCCTACGGCCACCGCATGGTCGGGAAGCCCCGCCGCCAGCTCCGCCCAGTATCGGGCGATTCGATCCATCATCCCGGCATAGGAGTCAGAGCCCTGGCCCTCGGAGTGGGCGGCTGCGTCGACATGGGGGAAGTAGAGAAACACGAAGCGTCCAGGCTGAGCGGCCGCCTCCAACGCCAGCGGGATTGCGTTGGTGTCGTCTGAGTAGGCGATGGCGGTTCCGGTGCGAAAGAGGACCTCTGAGAGGGGACTGCCCTCATAGCCGGAGGGCTGAATGACGACGGTTTCGATGCCGGCCGCCGCCAGCCGTTCGGGGAGGTTGGGCGCCGGCAGGAAGGAGGCGTAATCGGTCTCGACCGGTAGGCCGAGGAGGTCGAACCACCAGATGGTGTTGACGACGCGGCCGGGGAATCGCAGAAGGTAGGCGACGAGTCCGTGCACCGAGGGGGGCGTGGCGGTGGCCAGAGTGGCCAGATTCACCGTGGTCTGGGTGGAGAAGGCGGCGTCGAGGGCAGCCTTGCGGTATCTACGCAGCGGGGCGGCGGCCGGATGGGCGAGTTGGAGATCGCCTAGTCCGTCGAAGAGGGCCAGCACGTACGTGGACGCGTCGGGAATGGTGGCGACGAGATCGGAATAGAGCCGCGGGGAGAGGTGCTCACCGCGCAGGCGAAACTCGAGCTCGGCCGCCAGGTTGACGAGTCCGCCGCCTGAGTAGTCGGGTGCGCGCATAACCCCGAGGCTATCTGTTTTCTCCGCAATGCAATGACTCGAAAAGCGGTTACTGCATTGCGGAGAAAACACAGGTCGGTTTCTGCGCAATGTAATGACTCGAAAAGGGGTCAGTGCATTGCGGAGAACACCTCAGTAGGAGCGGAACGACCACTCGTATTCACCGACGTCGGGCAGTCCGGTGATGGTATCCCAGACGATCCGCAAGGTGTGCTCACCGGCCGGCCACTCCTCGACGGTCCGGCCCGGCCCCGGCGCCCAGGTATGGACCCCGGTTCCTTCGATGAAGGTCAGCTCGGAGTCCGGGATCCGCTGCCAGGTACCTGCCGACGGGTTGGCCAGTACCCACAATTCGGCGACGTAGCCCGTGCGTAGGTCGATCTCGATCACCGACTGGCGCGGCACGAGGTCTCCCGGCGCCGGTTCGACGCGTTCGACAATCGGCGACCTCGCCTCATCCGCCGGCGAGGGGTCCACCCTGCCGTATGAGACGGCCAGTAGCACGACGGCAAGGACGGCGACCGCCAGCAGCGCCTGAATCGATCGAGTAGCTCTCACGGCGAGCGAGTGTACGGGCTTGCCGGGCAAACCGTTCAAATGTGCAGTTCGATGACGTCCCCGTCCGTGAGTTCGTAGTCACGCCCCACGTGGCGCCCATCGAAGCTGCCGTCGCCCCAAACGCGGGCGAACTGAAGGCCCGCTGCGAAGTCCCGGTGCACCAACTCGGCCAGGTCGTCGACGGTCTGCCGAGTTCGCATCGCATACGGCCGATCGAGGTCGGGCGGCTTGCCGGGCGCTTTCGTGTACACCCGCACCACCTGGAGCCGTTCAAACAGCATTGCCCCCATCTCCTCGAGTCCCCGTCCCTCCTCGAGCGAAACCGCCAGGTAGGGATATCGCAGACCGGTCAACTCCTCGAAGACGACGAGGTCGGCGCCCGGGTCGCGGCTGCGGTCGCTCTTGGTGGCGACGAGGATCGTCGGCAGGTATTGCGTGAACGGGTCGGCCGGATCCCCGATGGTGCCGCCGTCCGCCGGCCAGCGTTCGGTCAGCCGGATCTTGCGTGCTGCGAGGAGTTCGAGGACGGCCAGGGTTTCCTCGACGCACTCGGGGTGTCCGAGGTCCACGACCAGCAGGCAACCATCCGCCGACTGCAGCGTGTTGCTCATCCAGGGGATCGGATGCAGCTCCGAAACCGGCGGCAGGTCGATCAGCTGGAAGGCGATATCGAGGTACGGCATCATCCCCGGCTGGGGGTACTGGGTCGTGAACGGATACGGCCCGGTCTCCGAGTGTGACCCGGTGAGTCGAACGTGCAGCGTCGACTTCCCGGTATTGGGCGGACCGATCAGCGCTATCTGTCCCGCTCCTTCCGGCCGGAACGACGTGGGCGGGCCGCCTCTGGCCCCTCCCTTCTTCGGCCCGGTCAACGCCTCCGTCAGCTCCTTGATCTTGGATTTGATATCTGCCTGGAGATGGTCGGTTCCCTTGTGTTTGGGAATCTGACGCAGCATCTCTCGCAGCAGATCCAGACGCTCCGCCGGATCGGCTGCCTTCTTGTAGGCAGCCTCGGCAGATTTGTAGGCAGGGGTCAGGTTCGCCGGCACCGTCGTCTCCTCGGTCGAGCCACCGTCGTGCCCTCCTTCCTGTGCGTCTGAGCCTACCTATTGCCGCTCCCGCGCCGACTACCGTTCCGGGCATGCATACGAACCCCGTGCTTGACCGCCTCGGCTCCTACCCGATTGCGGAACTCCAGGAGCAGGCCCGCACGATGCGCGCCGAGGGTCACCCGTTACTCGACTTCTCGGTCGGTGATCCTCGTGAACCCACACCGGCGTTCATCCCCGACGCCCTCCGCGCCGCAGTCCCGGTCGTTTCCCAGTACCCGACCACCACCGGTCTTCCAGAGCTGCGCAGGGCAGTCGCCGATTACGTACAAAGGAGGTTCGGCGTTCGGATCGACCCTGATCGCAACGTCCTCCCTACGGCCGGATCGAAGGAAGCCATCTTCTCCACGCCGCTTGCGTTCGTCGATCGATCGGCCGGCGATGTGGTCGTGTGGGCGACCCCGGGTTATCCGATCTACGAACGTGGTGCCCTGCTGGCCGGCGCGGTCGGCCATTCGGTGACACTGACCGGCGACTTCGTATTGCGCCCGGATCAGATTCCCGAGCCCGTGTGGGAACGGGCCAGCCTCGTCTGGACCAACTATCCGCACAATCCGACCGGCGCCCTCGCCAGCCGGGACGACGTCGAAGCCATGTATCGCAAAGCCCGGCAAACGGATACGTGGCTGATGGGCGACGAGTGTTACGTCGACCTCTACGAAGATGAGAAACCGCCGTCGATCCTCGAAGTGGCCGACGATGGAATCGAGGGCGCTCTATCGTTCCTGAGCCTCTCCAAACGGTCTGGAATGACCGGCTATAGGTCGGCGGCCATCGTTGGTGATGCAAGGGCGATTACCGCCTTGCGCTCGCTGCGGACGTCAACCGGGACGGCTTCGCCCGAGTTTGTGCAGTCGGCTGCGGTGGCCGCCTGGTCGGACGATGATCACGCTGCCGAGCGCCGGCAGATATTCGGGGCCAAGCGAGCACTGCTGCGAGCAGCCTTTGAGAACCTCGGCTACCCGGTGGTGGCGTCGAGAGCCGGCCTGTACCTGTGGGTCGAGGTCGACGACGATGTCGCAATTGCGGCGCGCCTGCTCAAAGGAGGCGTGTTGGTCTCGCCCGGTCGTGCCTTCGGGCCCGGCGGCGAGGGCTACATCCGGCTCGCCCTGGTTCCGACGCTGGAAGAGTCCGAACACGCGGTGGAGGTGCTGACGACGTGTCTGACCGGGAATTGATCGAAGCGGTATATGCAGATCTCGACCGTCTCGCCGAGGCGCGCCCGGCCGTAGAGCGGACGATCGCCTCGCTCGATCGCGGCGAGCTGCGGGTGGCCGAGAAGATCGACGGCGAATGGATCGTGCACGAGTGGGTCAAGGAGGCGATCCTCCTTTACTTCCGGATGCAGGAACTGACCACCATGAAGGCGGGTCCCTTCGAGTATCACGACAAGATCCCGACGAAGTCGAACCTCGCCGACTTCGGAGTACGCGTCGTACCGCCCGGAACCGTTCGCTACGGCGCATTCTGCGAACCGGGGGTCGTGGTGATGCCCGGTTATGTGAACATCGGCGCCAGGGTCGGCTCAGGGACGATGGTCGACACCTGGGCCACCGTGGGATCGTGTGCACAGATCGGCCGGAACGTGCATCTGTCGGGCGGCGTCGGCATCGGGGGAGTGCTGGAGCCTCCCAATGCCCGCCCCGTCATCGTTGAGGACGGTGCCTTCATCGGTAGCCGCTGCATCGTCACCGAGGGGGCCATCATCGAAGAGGGGGCGGTCCTCGGCGCAAATACAACGATCACGGCCACGATTCCGATCATCGACGTAACGGGTGAAGAGCCCGTGACCTTCAAGGGACGGGTACCCGCCCGGTCGGTCGTGGTGCCGGGTACCAGGCCCAAGCAGTTCCCGGCGGGCACCGTCGATCTCCAGTGCGCCTACATCATCGGCCATCGCTCCGAAGCGACGGACGATCGTACGTCGCTCAACGACGCGCTCCGGACGTTCGGATTGACGGTATGACGCTGCTCGAGACTCTGGTGTGGATGGTCGACACGCCATCCGAACTCGGCGACGAAGCCCGCCTTTGTTCGGCGTTGATAGATCGCTTGGCGGGATCCTACGACCAGGAGTCGATCGTTCGTGTCGGAGACAGCGTGGTGATCGGCCGCCCGACCGGCAAGCCGCTGATGCTCATCGTAGGTCACATCGATACGGTGCCATCGCAGGGCCAACCGCCCGCCTTCGAGGAGGACGGACTGCTGTACGGTCTCGGCACCTCCGATATGAAGGCGGGCGTCGCCGTCATGGTGCATCTCCTCGAAGACACAGATGTGCGCCACGGGCCCTACGACGTGGTTGGAATCTTCTACGACGGAGAGGAGGGCCCGGCCGCCGGGAACAACCTCGAGCGAGTGCTCCAGGAGGTCGAGTGGCTGCGGAACGCCGAGTTTGCCGTGGTCATGGAGCCGACGGACCTCCGGCTGGAAATCGGATGCAACGGCGCCATCAACGCCACGGTGCGATTCACGGGGAAATCCGCCCACAGCGCCCGGCCGTGGTTGGGTCAGAATGCCATTACCAAGGCGGGGGCATGGCTGGCCGAACTCCATCAGCGTGAACCGGTGTTGTTCGAGATCGACGGCCTCGAGTACCGCGAGGTCTACTCGGTCACCAAGGCGGCGGGTGGCATCGCCAACAACATCCTGCCCGCGATGTTCGAAGTGAACCTGAACTACCGGTTTCCTCCGGTATTCAGCATCGAAGAAGCAGTCGGGCGCTTGCGGTTGCTGACCCTGGCTGCCGATGACGTGGAGATCGTCGATCGTGCCCCGGCCGCCCCGGTCCCGGAAGGCAATTCGCATCTCGATCGTCTCGCCGCGGTAACGAAGGCCGACCGGGCTGCCAAACAAGGATGGACCGACGTCGCCCGCCTCGCCCTCTACGGGGTGCCTGCCGTCAACTACGGACCCGGCGTCGTTGCACAAGCCCATCAGGTGCACGAGCACGTTCCAATCGCCAACCTGGAACCGGCCTTCGAGGGCATGAAGGCCTTTCTGACCTCCTAGGCGACCGCCAGGAGTGTGGCCACCCGAGGTTCCAGGTTGTGAGTTCCAGGTTGTGAGTTCCAGGTTCTATCTCGGACCAACCAAGAACCTACAACCCATAACTCAGAACCTCCGCTTTAGTCACCCTCGACGGCGAAAGCCCAGGCTCCGTCCTCGGCGATGCCGACTCGCATACCGGCGTAGCCACCCAGGGCCTTGAAGTTGTCGACGTCTTCTTCGTTGTAAACCGCACTGAGCGCGTCCCAGTCCGCTTCGGTGGGCTGTTCCTGGAAAGCCGACGGCCAGGTATAGACCCGGGAACCATCAACGTCGATGACCACATACGGCAAGGCCAAAACATCGGCGATACGGGCCAGCACACCACCACCCCGCTGCTCGATCTGCCGCCAGGTTCGGCCGGGGCCGGCGACCGGATCGAGGCCGTAGACGAAGGACTCGCCCGCCAGGGCGGCCAGCGAATCTATGTCGCAACTGGTGGCTGCCGCCACGATGGCTTCCCTGGTCATGGAGACGGCTTCCGGTAGCCCGCCCTGCGCCTCGGGTGTCGACGGCAGACCGGTTGCAGAACAACTCGTCGACAACGTTCGCACCCCGCCGAGGAATGTTCCGGCCGCCAGGTCGACCGGCCCTCTGGCGGCAACGATCAGCCTGGTCGCCGGTGGTAGCGGATAGGTGACCGTTGCTCTGCCGGTGAGCGACAGTGTGGTGAAGCCGTTGACGGTCGTCACGATGACCGTCGATCCGTCGAAGTCGAGGCCGCTCACGTCGTCGGTTACCCACTCGCCCAGCACGTCCCCGGATTCGACGTCGGCAACAACGACGGTGTCTCCACCTGCGTAGGCGATTCGCGATCCATCCGCCGAGAGCGCCGCCTGATTGAGGTTCTGTTCCCCGCATAGGTTGGGAAGAGGTCCGAAAATCACCTCACCATCGAAGTCGACCACCTCCACGTAGCTGCAGGCTGCTTCGATGTCTCCATACCACCAGACGACGGCGACACCGGCCTCCGACAGGGAGCCGCTCAGGACGGCGGTCGGTGTGACGCCGGCCGGACCCGCCTCGCCCCCCGGTTCAGCGCCGGCCAGGCGGGTCGGCGCTCCTCCAGCCAGATCGGCGATGAAGAGTGAATCCGGATGGGTCCCCGGATCACCTTCGAGGAACAGCACGTTCGTACGACCATCCAGCACTTCGACGTCGAGCAGCCGGATCGTTCGCCCAGGATCTGCAGACAGGATGACCGTCGGCGCAGAACCGCCTGCAGGAATCCAGAGGATGCTGTCCGCCGGGAATTGCTCGGGCGTGAACTCATACTGATACACGAGGCCACCGGCCAGATCATCGAAGGCTGCGACCACCGGGTAATCGGAATCGCCTTCGAGTTCGATATCGATACCGTCGGCGAGGAGGTCGATGCCTCCGGCGCGGGACACGATCAGCGAAACGTCCGGCGGTGCCGGCCGGGTGGTCGAGACCGGAGGCGAGGTCGTGTCGGTGGTCCCCATCGTGGTTGTCGTTTGACTCGACGGCAAAGAGGTCGTTGTCGCGACGCTATCAGCCGAGCAAGCAGTCGCAACGACACCCAGAGCCATCCATAGGATGATCTTTCTCATCCTCATTACGACGTCACCGGAGGGCCAATCGTTCCCGACGGTAGGTCGTTGCCTGCTCGTAGGTGACGAGATAGTGCTGAGCGGCCGCCCCCCACGAGAAGTCACTGAGCATGCCGTTCCGCTGCAGCCTCCTGTACTCGGCTCGCGACTGCCGGAAGATCCGCATAGCCCTGCGCACCGTCTTGACCAGTTCTTCGGTTCTGAAGTCCCGGAAGCCGAATCCGGTGCCATCGGCGGGGCTCTCGTCCAGGTCGATGACCGTATCGTTCAGCCCTCCGGTGAAGCGCACAACCGGCGGCGAGCCGTAGCGCATGGCGTACATCTGTCCAATGCCGCACGGTTCGAAACGCGATGGCATCAGGTAGAAGTCAGTTCCGGCCGACACGACTCTGGCGAGGCGCTCTTCATAGGGGGCGTGCCACACGGCATGCGGGAACCGTTCCGCCCAATCGTCGACCATGTGGTTCAGTTCGCCGTCGCCAACGAGAACCAACCGCAGACCTTCGGAGATCAACAGGTCGATCGACGGGTCGAGCAAGTGGAGGCCCTTCTGCTCGGTCATGCGGCCGACGTTGCCGAAGATGATGCCGTCGGAGAGCCCCGATTCGGCCAGGAGCGACTCCCTGGTCGCTCGCCGGCCGTACGGCCGGTTGGGAGTGAAGGGAGCCGTTACGGCCGGATCGGTGCGCGGGTTCCACTCGTCCGGGTTGAGGCCGTTGACGATGCCGGCCACCGGGTGGGGTAGCGCCCGTAGGACACCGTCCAGGCCACCCGAAATCGAACCATCTTCCGTCAGTTGTCTGGCGAACGTGGGACTCACGGTCGTGACGCGGTCTGATCCGGCGATTCCTGCCTTGAGGAAGCTCGCCTGGCCCCACCATTCCAGTGCACCTTCAGGTTGGATATGGCGGGGATCGGCGCCGATGATGGCCGCCGTCTCAACCAGCGGACCGAAGATGCCATAGGCCGAGTTGTGAATGGTGAACACCGCAGGAACGACGCTATCCAGAGCGGCCAAACCGGCGTGGGCGTCGTGAAGATGGACCAGGTCGTAGTCATGAGCAAGTACTCGGACGGCCGCAGAGAACCTGGCGAATCTCCACCATTGATCGTCGTAGCCCTCGCCGTGTCCATCGCCGTAGATTCCGGCCCGATCGAAAGCAGGTGGATCGTCGATCAGGATCACCTCTACCCCTCCGATCCCGTGTCGGTACGTTGCCTGCGCCGGGCCGACCGACGGGCCGGCCGTTCCGAGTGCGGTGAGATGTCGATAGCGGGGGAGTGCAACCGAAATCTCGTGACCGGCCGCCACCAGCGCCCGTGCGATGCCGGCCACCGCCTCGCCCAGACCACCGGTCCTGGCAAGAGGAGAGAACTCAGACGCGGCCAGGAGGACTTTCACTGTTCGTCCACCTCTGCCTCGGCCGGGGCCGGCTCATCTGCCACATCGAGCACCTCCACGCTCAGGCTGTGGATTCCGCCGGTCGGGCGCACCCAGTGGGGCCAGAGAAGGATGCCCTGCTGGATCTCTTCGCGGCCGGACTCGTTGCGGTTGGCGGTTGTCAATGGCAACACAAACAGTTCGCCGGGCTGTCGCAGAGCGATCAAGATCTCGTTCCTCCTGCCCTCGTGGCGAAACCTGAAGCGGTGTCCGGTCAGTGCCAGCGGCATGTCGACAACTTGCCACGGCCCGCCATCAACCCGCAACGAACCCGCGCCCCGCCAGATGCCGATCGGGAACTCGGGTCCGAATCGGCAATCGGGGAGATCGTCGATCTCATAGCTGATATCGAACTTGCGATTCTCGGCGTGTAGTACCCGTCGCACCCGCCCCTCGTGAGACGTCGATGTCAACGTTACCGATCCCCGCCCGGCATCCACCTCATCAATTTCGAATGGGCCTACAGAAACGACGTCGGGGCCGATCGCTTCGAGCGACCCGGGAGTTGAGGAGATCGGGAGTGTGCGCGTCGCCAACCAGCGATGAACCCGCGATGGTGTCTCGTCCGTGTGATAGCCCTCTACATGGGCGGCGACCACATCCGGCACCATCCACTGTGACGGCTTGTCGTCGAAGTAGGCGAAAGCGCCGTCATCGAGGTCGAGGACCCAGGATTGGTCGGGGAGCTCCACGTGGATTTCGTCGCGCCCGTCTGCATCCCAGTCGAATCGGTGGACCTTCACCCACGAGCGCCCAGATCGTCCGGCTTCGTCCACTGCGATCCTCGCCGCCAGCAGGCGCCGGTGTGTTTCGGCGCGGAGGTGCGGTAGGTACAACCCGCCGAACGCCCCGTGCCAGTAGGCGTCGTTGCCTTGTCCGCGCAGCATCTCGGTGAGGGCGGCCGCCGGGGCCTTGCTTCCGGCGGCCCGATTCGATGCGTTGAGCATCTTGCGGTAGAGGGTATCCGCTTCCGGATAGCGATCGAGGAAGTGCTCCCATCTCCCATCCGACCACTCCGTCATCTCCTGATATGAGCCAGGCGGAAGTGAAGTCCGCTCGGAGGCAGGGTGATCGGACAGGTGTTGCTCGAAGGTGGTCAGCTCCACCCAATCTGCCACCTCGGCGGCGGCGAAGAACCGGTCGAGCCACCCGTCGGTGCTGTAAACGAGCGAATGAGTTCCAGGCCACAGGCCGTACTTCTCGCCGTCATCGGCCAGCACGGCTGTCGCCGTTGGATTGTGCTCGTGGAGGTGGCGGAGGCTCTCGATCAACACCACCGGGTCTTCCCGCGGCGCTGCGTAGCGGAGGTCGACGGAGATGGGATACGCCGTGATGAGCTGATCGAGATGGTGAACGAGATACGGGCGATCGAGATGTTCGAGGCCCGCCCGCTCGAAATGGACGTCGTCGAGTGGGACGGCCGCGTATCCCGCTTCAACGAGGGAATCCACGAGCGAGGGTTCCCAAACGCGCTCAGGGATCCAGGCCGTGACCGGATCCTGGGCGAAGCGCTCGTTGATGGTCGCCCGCATCCGCTTGAAATGCTCGAGCCGGTCGCGCGGAGGGATCGCCGGCAGGATGGGTTCGTACATAGCCCCGCCCATCCATTCGATCTGGCGGCCGAACCCCGCCAGCGCTTCGAGGAGCAGGGGGTTCCGGTCGTCGAGCTGCTCGAGGAGCGGTCCTGAATAGTGGACGTTCACTGCCACATCCGGATGGCGTTCGAGAACGGAGAGAAACGGCAGGTAGGCGCGCTGGATGGCCTGGTCCAGAACCGTCTCGAGTTGCCCGAACGGCTGGTGGCAATGCACAGCGAATATCAGTTGCACGTCGTCGCTCCTCCTTCGCCGTTCACGCTAGCCGGGCGACGGCGGGGGTACGACCCGCCGGCCTCGCCCGGGGCGCGGCCGGGCGGCGAGAGAGGTGTCGCGTCACAACCCCTAAACTCAGCTGATGCCCATCGACATTGATATTGCTCATGTTGCGCGGCTCGCCCGGCTGGGGCTGAGCGACGAGGAGCTCTCCCACTATGCGACGCAGCTCAGCGTGATCCTCGAACATGCCGCCCGCGTTCAGCAAATCGACACCGACGGTGTCGAACCCACCGCCCACCCACTTCCCATGGTGAACGCCTTTCGCCCCGACGAGGTCCGTCCGCCGCTCGATCGAGACGAGGTGCTGGCACAAGCTCCCGACCATGAGGACGGCTACTTCCGGGTTCCACCTCATCTCGAGGCGCCGTGAGTGACTACACACTCTCAGAGGCGGCGACCGCCCTTCGCGACGGATCCACGTCGTCCCGTGAGTTGACCGATGCTGCACTCGATCGGGCGGCCAAGTCCGAAGCCGAGTTACACGCCTTTCTCACGCTCGACCACGACGGGGCCCGCTCAGCTGCCGAGGCGGCCGACGGTTCGTTCGCTTCGGGCCGCGACTCGGGCGCGTTCCAGGGCATTCCGGTGGCGCTCAAGGACAACCTGGTCACCAGAGGCATTGCCACGACGGCCGCTTCACAAATCCTGGCCGGGTGGGTGCCCCCCTACGACGGGACCGCCGTTGTCCGCCTCAAGGGTCAGGGAGCGGTGGTCGTCGGCAAGACCAACCTGGACGAGTTCGCGATGGGCTCCTCGACCGAGAACTCGGCATTCGGGCCGAGTCGCAACCCGTGGGACACCGATCGAGTTCCCGGCGGCTCGTCGGGTGGTTCGGCGATAGCCGTGGCCGTGGGTTCGGCGGTGGTCGGGTTCGGCTCCGATACGGGTGGTTCCATACGGCAGCCGGCCGCACTGTGCGGGGTCGTCGGGATGAAGCCCACCTACGGCCTGGTGAGTCGCTACGGGCTGATTGCGTTCGCTTCGTCACTCGACCAGATCGGTCCTATTACTCGCACGGTGGAAGATTCCGTTACGGCACTCGAAGCAGTGGCAGGCCATGATCCGCTGGACGCCACCTCCTATCGGGGTGACCGTTCGGGCTTTCGCGACGGGTTGGAAGCCGGCGTTCGAGGTCTCAAGATCGGCGTCGTTCGCGAGTTGACCGGCGAAGGCTTCGAACCCGACGTGGAGGCGGCGGTCCGCCACACGGTCGATCTGCTGAGCGACGCCGGAGCAGAGGTGATAGAGGTTTCGATTCCCTCGGTGGATGTGTCGCTGAGCGCCTACTACCTGATTGCGCCGGCCGAGTGCTCGGCCAACCTCGCCAGATTCGACGGTGTTCGCTACGGGTTACGACGCGATGGGGAAACGGTCGAGGACATGATGACGGCGACCCGCGCAGACGGGTTTGGTCCCGAGGTGACCCGGCGGATCCTGCTCGGCACATATGCCCTGTCGGCCGGCTACTACGACGCCTTCTACGGTCAGGCGCAGAAGGTCAGGACCGTGGTCCTCCGCGAGTTCGAGGCGGCCTACCGTCAGGTTGATGTCCTGGTCTCCGCCACCACCCCGACTACCGCCTTCGAGATCGGATCCAAGACACAAGATCCCCTCTCCATGTACCTGTCGGATATCTGCACGATCCCGTCCAACCTCACCGGCCACCCGGCGATTTCAGTCCCGGTCGGACTCGACCGCCACGGTCTCCCGGTCGGGTTCCAGATCATGGCCCCGGCGCTGGGAGAGGCCGTCCTGTTCCGGGTGGCCAGAGCCGTGGAGCAGGCCGTGGCGTTCGAATCGCGGCCGCCGCGGCTGGAGGAGTGGACATGAACTGGGAGCCCGTGATCGGCATCGAGGTGCACGTCGAGTTGCTTACCGATTCGAAAATGTTCTGCGGGTGTCGGGTCGATTTCGGAGCAGCTCCCAACACCAACGTTTGCCCGGTGTGCCTGGCGTTACCGGGAGCGCTACCCGTTCCGAACGAACAGGCCATCGAGTGGATCGTGCAAATCGGCCTGGCGTTGAACTGCACCATCACCCGGGAGAGCATCTTTCATCGCAAGAACTACTTCTACGCCGATCTTCCGAAGAACTACCAGATCTCGCAGTACGACATCCCGGTGTGCTCTGGCGGTCATCTCGACGTCGAAGTCGACGGTGAGACCGTCAGAGTGGCGATCAATCGGGTGCATCAGGAAGAGGACACCGGAAAGAGCATTCACATGGGTGGCGGCGGCCGAATCCATTCGGCTGAGGCGACCCTCCTCGACTTCAATCGAGCCGGTGTACCGCTCGTTGAAATTGTCAGTGAACCCGATATCTTCAGCCCTGCTCACGCGCGCTCCTACGCTCAGCAGTTGCGAGATGTGGTGCTGAGCCTCGGTGTTTCGGACGCCAGGCTCGAAGAGGGATCGATGCGTTTCGACGCCAATGTGTCGATCCGGCCGGAAGGGGACACAGAACTCGGTGCCAAGGTCGAAGTCAAGAACATGAACTCGTTCCGTTCGCTGGAACGAGCCCTCGATTTCGAGATCATCAGGCAGACGGAGGCCGTCGAAGCCGGGCAGCGCATCGAGCAGGAGACGCGGCACTGGGACGAAGAAGCCGGGCGCACGCGGGCCATGCGATCGAAGGAAGGCTCCTCGGACTACCGCTACTTTCCCGAACCCGACCTGCTGCCGATCGTCGTGTCAGACGAGTGGCGGGAACAGATCCGCGCGAAGTTGCCGGAGCTTCCCCACCAGCGCCGTGCGCGATACATCGAGCTCGGGCTTGAAGCCCATGCAGCTTCCGTGCTGGTGGCCGGCGAAGCAGACGTGGCCGTTCTGTTCGAGGAAGCAGTCGGCATGGGAGCCGATCCCAAGCAGGCCGCCAACTGGCTCAGTGGCGAGACCACCGCCTATCTGCGCCGGAAGGAGACCCCGGTCGACCAGACCGGCTTGACCGCCGCCTATCTCGTCGAGATCACCGGCATGCTGGCCGACGGGAAACTCTCCGCCACGGCTGCCAAAGAGGTGCTGACCGGCGTCCTCGATCGTGAGGGTTCACCAGGGGAGGTGGCGGTTGCTCGGGATCTAATCCAGATTTCGGACACGAGTGCTATCGAAACCGCGGTTGATGCCGTGCTGGCCTCCAACCCCGAAGCACTCGAGACCCTGCGCGCCGGCGACATGAAGCCCTTCGGCTACCTGGTCGGGCAGGTGATGAGAGCTACCTCCGGCAAAGCGGATCCGAAGGTCGTCAATGAGATCCTGCGGGACAGGGCCTCGCGATGAGCCGTTCTATCGTTTTCGACTGCGACGGCGTGCTGGTCGACTCGGAGGATCTGGCCTGGTCTGCGTGGCGCGAAGCGCTGAGACCGCATGGCGTTGAGATTTCCGAACAGGAGGTGGCCGATCTCTCGGGGCGTACCGAGAGAGACGCCTTCGACCATTTCGCCGGTCGTGCCGAGCTGCCTCCATATGAGGACTTCTGGCCGCTGCTCGCCGATCGGGTGCGTGCGCTATTTGAACAGTATCTCGAAGCCTTCGAAGATGCTGCGGATACGCTTGAAGTGCTGCACGAGCGCGGGCGAGCCATGGCGGTGGCGTCCAGTAGCCCGCGGGAGCGACTCGACCTGTCACTGCGATCGACCGGTCTCGACCGTTTCTTTGACGTCGTGATTGCCGGCGACGAAGTGCCCAGCGGCAAGCCGGCGCCCGACATCTATCTAGCCGCCGCCGAAGGGCTGGGCGTCGATCCGGCCGAGTGTGTGGCCGTCGAGGACGCACCGGCAGGAGTGGCGGCGGGCAAAGCTGCCGGGATGCGCGTGGTGGCGGTGCTGCGCGGTTCCTACTCGCCGGAACAACTGGCTCAGGCGGACATCATCGTCCCCCGCCTGACCCCGGCCGTACTGGCGTAGCCCGAACGCGGCCGGCATCAAGACAAGTGGCCGCCAACGGGCCGGAAACCGGGACTCAACACTGAACCTCGATGAGCGTTTGGCGCATTGCACCTGCCAACTGAGCGCTTGACTATCCTCCCCGCATGGAAAACCTCTCCCTGTACATCGGTATCGCCGCCGCCGCCCTGGTCGGGTGGTGGATCTTCAAGAAGTTCTTCAAGCTGGCGATCTACGCCGGGATCGTCGGAGTCGCCGCCTGGTTCTACTACTTCCAGTCCTGATCGGGTCTCATGGACTTCCTCGTTGAGGTCCTCGGCGACGCGCTGGAAGCACTGTTCGGGTTCGGCGACGAGCTCCGGCAGGTTCTGGGCCTCACACTCGTCGTTTCGCTGTTGGCGACGGTCTTCGGTGTCGTAGTCGGGGTGCCGCTCGGTACCTGGATCGCGCTGGGGCGGACGAGAGTGCGGACGGCCTGGCTCGTAGCGGTCAACATCGGAATGGGGATACCGCCGGTGCTCGCCGGTCTGGCACTGCTGCTCGTGTTGTGGGACACCGGGCCACTCGGCGGATTTGGATTGCTGTTCACCCCGGCCGCCATGGTGGCCGCCCAGACGATGCTGGCCATCCCGATCGCGGCCGGCGTCACCGCCGGCGCAATCAAGGGGCTGCCTCCGGCGGCCTCAGAGCAGCTGGCTGCACTGGCCCTTCCCGGCTGGGAGCGCGGTCGGGTCATGCTGGTCGAAGTCTGGCCGGGAGTGGTCGCGGCGGTAGCGGCCGCCTTCGGGAGAGTGGTGTCCGAGGTGGGGGCGGTACTGGTGGTCGGCGGAAACATCGTTGGAGAAACCAGGGTGCTCACCACCGCCATCGTGCAGGAAACACGCCAGGCGAACTTCGGCGATGCGCTGGCGCTCGGACTGCTGCTGATCATTCTGGCGGCAGCCGTCAACGGCTTCCTCACCTGGATGCAACTGAGAAGTGGCCGACATGAATGAAAGACTGGATCTTCGCTTTCCTGCGGACGGATCGGTTTTGACCATCGATGGACTGGAGCTGCGGCCGGGCGATCGGTTGGTGGTTTTCGGCCCGAACGGCGCGGGGAAGTCGACACTGCTCCGACTGCTGGCCGGGACGCTCGGCGGAGGTCCGGCGCTCGAGGCCGCCTACCTGCCCCAGCGGCCCTATCTGTTTCGCGGGAGCGCCGGCTTCAATATGGGCCTCGGTCTCTCGGCCGAAGAGGCGGTTCGAGCCCGACAGCTCGCCGACCGGCTCGGTGTCGGAGAGCTGCTGATATACGCAGCCTCCTCGCTCAGCGGGGGAGAGGCGCAGCGGGTGGCACTGGCCCGAACGCTGGCGCGACCGGAACCCTGGGTGCTGTTGGACGAGCCGCTGTCTGCTCAGGATGCCCGTGATCGAATGAAGGTGGCTGCCGTGCTCCTTGATGGACTCGGCGATCGGGGCGCCGTGATCGTCACCCACGATCGCGACGAAGCAGCCGTGCTCGGCGATCGGATGGCGGTCCTTGTGAACGGCAGGTTGCTTCAAGAGGGCCCGGTGGCCGAAGTGTTCTCGCTGCCGGTCTCCGATGAAGTCGCGGCGGCGGTTGGGATCGGCAACGTGATCGACGGCGAAGTCACCGAAGGGGAGGGTCCGCTGAACTCGCTGCGAGCTGGCGACCTCACGATCTGGGGGTTGGGCAATGTGCCCGCCGGTAGTCCGGGGAGGGCAGTGTTCGGCGCCGAGTCGGTTACGTTGTTCCGCGGCAGTGATGGGGCTGCAGGTAGTGCTCGGAATCGATGGGTGGGGCAGGTGGCTGAGGTCAGGCAACTCGGCCGGCTCGTCGAGATAGTGATCGACGCCGGCGTCCGGGTAGTGGCGCTGGTCACGCCCGGTTCGCAGGAAGTGCTGCAGTTGCAGCCGGGGGCAGGAGTCACGGCGACGGTCAAGGCGGCGGCCGTTCGGGTGAATCCGACGTGAAGCAGGCCGTTGCGGTGCTGCTGCTCGTGCTGGTGGCGTGTTCGAGTGTCGGGCAGACGCGGGTGATAGTTGCGGCCGGGACGACCCTCGTTGATAGCGGTTTGCTCGATGAACTGGCCGCGACCTTCGAGGCAGGCCATCCGGACATCGAGCTGAGCGTTGTGGGGGAGGCGACCGCTCAGGTGCTCGAGCTCGGGCGGCGCGGCGGCGCCGATGTGCTGATCACCCATGCCCCGGCCCTGGAGGCTGCCTTCGTCGGTGAGGGACTGGCCGCCCGCTATGAGCTCGTGTTGACCAGTTCCTTCGTGATCGTCGGTCCACCTGATGGCGTGCCGGACGGTGGCACCGTCGCGGAGGTGCTGCGTTCAATTGCCGGACAGGGCGGTCCGTTCGTGAGCAGGGCCGATGGGAGCGGAACCCATGAGATGGAAGTCGATTTGTGGGAGGCAGCCGGAGTCGAGCCGGGCAAGGAGCCCTGGTACATCGAGACGGGCCAGGGGATGGGATTGACCCTGCAAGTGGCCGATCAGCGTGACGCCTATACCCTGAGCGAGCTTGGTGCGTTCCTGGCCGCCTCGGATGCTCTGACCCTCGAACCCCTGGACGTGACCGGCATCCCGGCCAATCCGTACCATCTGATCGTGGTTGCGGCTTCTTCCGAGCGGAGCGCCGGCGAGGAGTTCCTCGATTGGCTGTTGGCGCCGGAGGGCAGCGAGGCCGTCGCACGTCTGAACCAGGAGTTGTTCGGCCGCAGCGTCTACGAACCGACCGACTGAGAACTCAGAACCTAGAACCTAGAGGGGAAGGTCCAGGACATCGTTGGCGGTTTGTAGACCGTCTATGGGGTTCAGGACATCGTTGGTAGTGGGCCGGGGA
>JARGFH010000025.1 GCA_029210695.1 Acidimicrobiia bacterium | reverse complement strand
AACAACCCGCCCCGGACCCGACCATGAATTGGGTTAGGAACCCGGCGACCTATATCAAAGAGTCAGATACACCTCAGGGTAGCGCCAGCTTCGCCAGACCGTCATCGATCTCAGCTGCCACGTCTTCGATGTTGCGACCATCGACGGCTGCCAGAACGTCGAGGTAGGACTCCACCGCTTCGTGCCGGATGACGGTGGCATTCGGCTCCACCGACACGTCGGCAACATCCCCGAGGGTTACGACCGTTCCGCCGGGAGTCGGAATCTGGATGGCGCGAACGTCGTCAACCGTCTGGCGGATGGCGGGAGCGCCCCACACGACGACGTCAAACACCTTCTGCTCTTCGAACAGGTTCCCGACGACGATGCCCGACACCAGCGTCGCCGCCCGCCGCCGGACGTCCCCGGGTTTGAGGCCATGGGCGTACGCCCGGTCGAGATCGACGGCGACCTCGATCGTCGGTTGCTCCGCGGGCAGATCGATGCCGGCGCTCGCCACTCCATCCGTCTCTTCAACGAGGGCCAGGACTTCTTCGGCAGATGTCCGCAGGACATCAGGGTTGTTGCCGTAGACGCGGACGGTCAGCTCGTTCGCCGGCCTGCCCAGAATCTCGGTGACACGCTGATCAGAGTACGTCTGCACTCTGCTGGTCACTCCTTCGATACCGGCTGCCAGTTGCTCGATGGCTACCAGTGCCGGCTCATAGTCGGCCGTTGCATCCAGCTTGGCCCAGATCTCGGCAGAATTGACGTTGACTACCTGGTCGGACGTCATTGCCCGACCTACGTGGGCGGTGACACCGGTGACGTCCGGCAAGGACCCCAGGTCGTAGACCGCCTGTGCGGCGATCTCATCCATCCGAACCAGAGAGGTGCCGGGCGGTGCATCCAACCGGACCAGCACGTCGCGCTGTTGCAGGGCGGGGCGCAGGGACTGATCGAAGAACGGAAGGACAGCCAGAGCCGCTCCGACGAACACGACGAAGACGACCGCAGCTGCGGTGAGTCTTCCAACGATTCGCTCTATTCCTACCGAGTACCTCTCCTTCATCGCCCGAACGACGCGACCGTCGGCTCTGACGACGTGTGGATCCTGCAACAGAAGCGCACTCAGCGCCGGGGTGACCGACAAACTCACCACCAGCGCGGCTGCTATCGCCAGCAGATAGGAGGATGCGATGTGCGGTAGGAACGCGCCCCCCTCACCCTCGAGGAAGAAGAACACCAGGACCACCGCACCCGATATCACTGCCGCGTAGAGCGTGGGTCCCCGCCTCTGGAGGACCGCATCGCGGACACGGTGAAGTGGTGATCGCTCCTCGACCCTCTGCTCCAGGGCAGCCGCTGATTGAGCCCAGGCACCGACGATCGCGTCATCGACGATGACCCCGGCGGCCAGCACGAGGCCGGCGAGAGTCATCACATTGACCGTCGCATCGCTGACATACAACACCAGGCCGGCCGTGGTGAGTGCCGCGGCAATCGATACTGCGGCAATCAGAACCATCCTCCAATCCAGGAACGACAGCACGAGCACGAGCAGCAGCATGAAGGCGCCGATGAGCAAGATCATCCCCAGGTTGTTGAATGCAGTCGCTACGAAGGACGCCGGCCGGTAGATCGAACTGTCTATTTTCAACCCGGGAAGTCCCGGACCGAGGGCGCGGAGCGCGGCGTCGATGTCATTCGTGACCTCCGGCGTGTTCGCTCCCGGGAATTTCTCGATTACCAGCAACACGCATGGACCGGAGCTACACCTGGCGTCCCCGATGAGCGGCTGGTGGCCCGTCACGATCTGTGCTACTTCGCCCAGCGAGAGAGGTCGTCCGTCGACGTAGACGGCCTCCCCTTCCTCGCCTTCCACGGTAACCCGGGCGAGTTCTTCGGGGGTCGAGATCGCCTGCTCGTGGAATACGTGTAGTCGCTGGTTGACCGTGTCGATGAAGCCCCCGGTTCCCGGACTCGAAGCCTGCAGGAAAGTGAGCGGCGAAACCTCGAGCGCGTTGCCCGCAGTGCGAATCACCTGACTCAATGTCACGTCCTGAGCCTGCAGCCGCTCCGGATCCACCAGCACCTGCAGTTGCCTGTCCCGGAAACCCCAGATCGAGATGTTGGCAACGCCCTTCACCCCGAGGAGCCGCGGCACTACCACCCAGCGGGCGAGCACCGACGTCTCAATGGGACTCAGCACGTCGGAAGACATCGACACCATCGCCACCCGCCCCGTGGATGACAAAGGTTGGATCATCAGCGGCGGGGCGGCCACCTGGGGGAGACCGGCCGCCTGCGCCAGCCTCTCTGCGACCACCTGACGGGCGTCCAACAGGTCTGTGCCCGGTTCGAACGTCATAACCACCGAGGACAGTCCCGGCAACGAGGCCGACTCGATGCTCTCCAGAAAGGCGACCCCGCTGAGTAGGTCTTGCTCGAGTGGGATCGTCATGAGGCGCTCTACTTCGGCCGCCGACAAACCGAGGGCCTCGGTCTGCACTTCGACGGTCACCGGGCTGAACTCAGGCAGCATGTCTTTCTTGACGTCGTTGAGCTGAAAGATGCCGAAGACCAGCATCCCCGCAGTCAGGGCAAGAACGATCCGGCGGAACTTCAGACTCCACTCGACCAACCAGCGCATCATGTTGTGATACCTCCGCCTTCAGAATGGACTGCCGTCCGCGAAATGCGGCGCCGACGTGTCATCCAAGTCGACACGTGGACGCGCCAAAGTGGCACAGGGAAGGTGTTGGATGCCGCAGGCCGAAAGCCCGAGCGGAGATCGGCCCACCCATGGTCCCCAGGATGGGCCCCGTCGTAACAACAGAGCAGGTTAGGGTCTGCGCCTCCCATGCGAATAATCCCAATCCGGATTCCGATGTGACCGCCGGAATCTCACCAGCCTGCATGTAACCTACATGGCGAGAACGCGGACTGTGAGAAGAGCTGAGAATCTTCTCCTGTGTACTGCGCGGGACGTGCTCACGTCATGTTTCCCTGAGGACCACAACGGAAGAGATCCTGCCCGAGCGCCGGAACACAGCCTATGACCATTATTGACCCCAACCCGAGCCGGCTGCCCGGCCGCGTATGGTTGACGGTAGGTGCCGTCGTCGTCCTCTTGTTGTCGACGTCGGGGAGATACGGATTCCATCGCGATGAGCTGTACTTCCTCGTCGCCGGCCGGCGGCTCGATTGGGGCTTCGTCGACCAGCCACCGCTCACGCCTCTGATCGCCAACGCGGCGGAGCAATTCGCCGGCACCTCACCGGTTGCGTTGCGCGTTCTCCCGGCGGTGGCGATCGGAGGCGTCGTGATCCTTGCGGCTGCGATGGCCAAGCGGTTCGGTGGCAGCACGAAAAGCCGGGTCTACGCAGGGGTCACGGCCGGCGGAGCGGGTGTAGCCCTGGCAATGGGGCATCTCTTGAGCACAGCCGCCTTCGACTACTTCCTTTGGACCCTTGCCGCCTGGATGCTCGTGCGCCTGCTCGACGGCGACGATCCCCGCTGGTGGCTCGGGCTGGGACTCGCCGTCGGCGTCGGCCTCCAGAACAAGCATCTCATCGGCCTCCTGGCGCTGGCGGTGCTGATCTCATTGCTTGCCTCTTCCCGGCGCAGCCTGCTGGGCGGGAAGTGGCCATGGATCGGGGCGGGGACGGCCGCTCTGATTGCCGTCCCCAACCTCATCTGGCAGATCGGCAACGACCTGCCGCAGCTGGAAATGGCCAGATCCCTCGCCGGGCGAAGCGACGGCCCCGTGGCGTTCGTATTGCAGCAGATCGGCCTGCTCTCGATCGTCCTGGCAGTTCCGGCGGCGGTCGGACTGTGGCGTCTCCTCCGGGCGGACGACCTGCAGCGTTGGCGGCCGATCGGCCTCGCTTTCGTGCTCTTGTTCGTGTTCTTCCTCCTCACCGGCGGCAAGGCCTACTACGTTGCGCCGATGTATCCGGCGCTGCTGGCGGCAGGCTCCCTCTGGTTCGAACGCCTGGAGGGGAGGCGGCGGAAGATCATGATCGGCGCCACAGCAGCAGGAATCTTCATCGGGCTATTCATCGCGCTCCCGCTGCTCCCGCCGTCGGACATGTCGGTACTGGACGCCACCGGTGAACTCGGCGAGACCGTCGGGTGGCCCGAACTGATCGACCAGGTCGTCGCCGTCTATGAGATGATCCCGGTCGATCAGCGCGCCGACGTCGCCATCTTCACCGGTTCGTACGGCGAGGCCGGGGCGGTTGACGTGCTCGGGCCCGAGGTAGGGTTGCCGCCCGCTACGAGCGGGCACAACAACTACTGGTTGTGGGGCCCGCCGGGCCACCACGGGCCGATCATCGGGGTTGGTCAAATCGGTGACGTTCTTGCCGGCATCTGCCCGACCACCGTCCAGGCAGGCACGATCACGAACCCCTACGGTGTTGAGAACGAGGAAGCCGGCTTGCCGTTGTTCCTGTGTCTTGCTCCAGAGGGTCAGCTCGCCGACATCTGGGACCAGGTCCGTCACTACAACTGACAAGCCGCAATCCCGGCTTCATTGCCTGCCATGTGAAACTCCCGGGCCTTGCGACCCGGGAGTTGATCCACCTGGAACGTTGAGGTTGGACGGCTAGCCGCCGTACTGCCTCGGTTGGGCGAGGCGAACCGTGAGGTCGCGACCCTTCAAATCAGAGCCGTGCAACGCCTCGATCGCGGTTCGCGCAGCGGTCTCGGACATGTCGACGAAGCCGAATCCCTTGGATCGCCCGGAACGCCGGTCGATGATCACAGTGGCCTGGCGTACCTCGCCGAAGCGGCCGAACAACGTCTGAATGTCGTCGGCGGTGGCGTCCCACGGCAGGTTGGCCACGTACACACTTTGCTCATCCCTGGCCGGATGACGCGGTACGTTCTCGGATGGAGCCGGCCGACTGGTGGCGGCCCGTTCGCGATGAGTTCCGTTCTTCGGACCGGAAGCTCCCCGGCCCCGGCTTACCGGCGACAGGTCACCCATCTTGTACCCGCCATGCTGGATCGCGTCGAGTTGGGGCGCCTCGATCGGAACCCGCAGGTCGAGATCTCGCTGCATGATGCGGACGTTTCTCTGTTGCTCGCCGGTTACAAGGCTGACCACCGTTCCGGTGGCGCCGGCGCGAGCCGTACGACCGGATCGATGGAGATAGTCCTTGGCGTCGCCCGGCGGATCAAAGTGAATCACGGATGCAACCGCCTCGATATGGATTCCGCGCGCGGCAACGTCCGTTGCAATGAGCGCCTGAGCCCGACCGGACGAGAACGTCTGGAGGGCCCTGCTGCGCTGGCTCTGGGAGCGCCCGCCGTGCATGGCAACCGCCGCGACACCCAGCTTGTCCAACTGCTTGGCGAGCCGGTCGGCGCCGTGGCGGGTCCGGGTGAATACGATCGAGCGACCGGCCGCCTCAATGAGGTCTGCGGTGTGCTGAACACGGTCATGGTGTTGCACAAGCCAGAACAGGTGCCGGGCGTCGATCGTTTCCGGCTCGACCGTGCCGGCCTCGTGCCGGACGGGTTTGGTCTGATAGTCACGGCTCAGCACAGCGATGTCGCCATCGAGCGTCGCCGAGAACAGCAAGGTCTGACGACGCTTGGCCGTACGGTCGAGGATTCGCCGCACCGCAGGAAGAAATCCCATGTCGGCCATCCGGTCTGCTTCATCGACCACGGCGACTTCAACGCGGCTCAGGTCCACGGATCGCTGCTCCATGAGGTCCTCGAGTCGCCCGGGAGTGGCCACCAGAACGTCGACACCGTTGCGCAGGGCGCCCTTCTGTGGGCCGTAGGAAACCCCGCCGTATACGGCGTGGACGGAGCGGTCGACTGCTCTGGCGAGCGGGGCAAGTTCCTGCTTGATCTGCTCGGCGAGTTCCCGGGTGGGAGCCAGGATCAGCGCCCGTGGTTGATGGCGGGTTGCCTTATCGACCATGGCGAGCAGGGGTAGCCCGAACGCCAGCGTCTTGCCGGATCCCGTTGGGGCTTTGCCGGACACATCCCTTCCGGCAATGGCGTCCGGGATGGTGGCGGCCTGTACCGGGAATGGCTCGACGATGTCCCGCTTAGCGAGGGCACGGACGAGCGTGTCGGGTAGCCCGAGATGGGCGAATGTAGTGGTCATGATGACTCCTGGCCCCCAACGGGGACCGATAGTTGGATATGCCGATGTCTCGCTCGACCGCGCGGCGTCCATCGCCTTGGTGATCGAGAATCGGCCGAAGAGGCGGTCCAACCGGATGAGAAACTAAGCCGTGAGATCTCCGGGGAAGCGACTATTCGCTGGCCTCCACCCGGTGCGGCTTGCGGAACGATAGCAGGGAATCCCGAAACCGGAGACCGTTCTTGCGTCGAGTGTCCTTCGTCGGCGGGAGCCCCAACGTAGGAACGACGGGGTCTCAGTCCTCCGCTCAGGCCACCGAGGCTAGGTGGTCAACGATGATCGAGTCGGTGCCTGCGCGGCCGCGCAGCAAGATCCGCCGGTCGTCGTAGGCAACCTCGATACCGAGGTACTCCCCCAGCGTGACGTGACCCGCCTGAGTTCTTGCTTCATAAGTGCCACCGATTTGGAGGTGGTTGATGTCGATGGTTGCCGCTTCTCGCGGTTGTATTTGTGCCCTCATGGCACTCCTTTGATGTTGGCCCCGGTGGGGCAGTTGATAGAGGTGTGGTCGAACGCGACGGGATACCGTGGCGTGACCGGGTTGTTGAGACGGCGAGCTGAGCGGCTCAGCCATCCTCTTCAGATTCAATGCCGAGCTCGACGAATATCCGCCGGCGCTCCTGGTCGTAGGCGTCCTGTCCGACCACCCCGGCGGCGTGGCGCTCGCTCAACTCATGGAACTCCTCCATGAGTGCCGACTCGTCGTCGGCCTCAACAGGCTCCGAAGCGGCGTCGGGACCGGATTCGCGCTTGATGCGCTTGGCGTCCTGTCTTTCCTGCCGTGCCCGCTCTCGAGCACGTTTTGCCATGCCTTCGCGTCCTCGTTGTGCCATGTCAGGCCGGCCGACCGGCGGACAAGGTGATAGAACTGAAGCAAAGGTGTCGGTTGAACAAAACAAAAGCTGCGGTCGATGTCATTGAGGTGACCTCCTGGGGTCTGCATACCGGCTTTGGCGAGTGAACCGGGCTGCAATACCCGCGGACATTCACACCCAGGACCCGTGTCGAATCGGCGAACGATGAGGTTGCGTCCTCAATGTTTCTGCCTATGCAATAAGAAAGGTTAGCCGATAGCGGCGGAAAGCGGGCATCGCAACAACGAGCGCCGCCATGAATCGCCCGATGAGTCCGGTCGGCAAGACCGAGGATGGTTGACCCACCGGCAACTCGAGGCGTTGGTCTCGTCAGACGACTTTGCTCGGTTTTCCTTCGAGGGAACTCTTCTTCGCCTTCTTCTCGAGGCGCTTCTGCTTCAGATCTTTGGCGGCTGGTTTCTTGGCGCTTCTGCCACCTTTGTCTTTGCTTGCCATCAGTGCCTCCATGCCGGCCGCCGAATTGGCTGCCATGCTCATTGTCGCACGCTGTGCACCCTACACGTCCCATTTGCCGACGATGAGGGCCAGGCGAATCGGTAGTCATGCCATCCGTGTACCATATCCATACCACGGCGGTTCAGTCGCCGTTCACTTCTACTCGCGGAGCCTCCGACCTGGCACCCGGTTTCCCTGCTTGACGAGTGATCGTCACAGCTCGTCACATGGATGGGCCTACTCAATGGAGGATTCATTGGACATCGATTCACACGACACATCGATCGGATTCGTGAGCACATACGCGCCCACCGTTTGCGGCATAGCCAGCTACACCGCATCGCTCGTCAACGCCGTTGCCAGCGACCGGGACTCCAGATTCGGTCTAGGGGTCGTCGACCTCACAGATCGCTCCAGCGATTCGATAACGCCCGACGTTGTCTTCCATCACCGAACCGGCGACCGGGCTTCATTGAGGAAGGCGGCGCGAACGTTGAACTCATTCGATGCCGTGTCGATCCAACACGAGTTCGGGATCTTCGGTGGGACCGACGGAGATGAGGTCATCGACCTCGTCTCGAAACTCACCGTGCCGACGGTGGTCACGTTCCACACGGTGCTCGAGTACCCCTCGGAGAACCAGCGCTTGATCGTCGACCGTCTCGCCGAACAGGTTGACCGTATGGTGGTTATGAGCCAGACGGCATCACAGAGGCTGATCCTCCGGTATGGCGTCGATCCGAAACGTGTCGAAGTGATCCCTCACGGGGCAGATGCTCTGTTCGCCGGTCCTTCGCTGGTGACGGGCGACCGTCCACTCGCCCTCACGTGGGGTCTGATTGGACCAGGCAAGGGACTCGAGTCGGCCATCGAAGCCTTCGGCGAACTCGTCGACCTTGATCCGCTTCCTCGCTACCTGATCGCCGGAGCCACGCATCCTCACGTTCGCGCAGCCGCCGGGGAGTCGTATCGACAGAGCCTGATCTCCCTGGTCCACAATCTCGGGCTTGAAGACCTCATCGAATTCGACAACCAGTACCTCGACCGCAAGAGCCTCGCCAGGTTGGTGCGCAGCGCCGACCTCGTCGTCCTTCCGTACGAGTCTGTCGAGCAGGTGACCTCGGGCGTCCTGGTGGAGGCGATCGCCGCGTCCAAACCTGTGATCGCCACACAGTTCTCCCATGCCGTCGAACTCCTCTCAGGTGGCGCCGGCATCACGGTGCCGCATGGCGACCCCGGCGCGATGAGCGCAGCGCTCCGCCGCCTACTGACCGACGCGCGACTGACGGCCCAAATGGCCCACGAAGCGCAAACTCTGGCAAACGGATGGTATTGGCCAACGATTGGACAGCGGTTTGGATCAATGATGGGAAGAGTGGCAGAAGCAGGCCGTTTTGGTGCTCCACGAATCGCACGGGAGGTGCACCGTGTCGCCGGATGATCGGGCCACAGCTTCCGGACATCCTTCCTCCTCTTCGTTTTTCGACGAGCGGCTGCAACTCCCGCTCCCGGCGTTCGATCATCTCCGAGACCTCACAGACGAGAACGGCCTCTGGGAGCATGCCCGCATGACAACGCCCCGCATCGAGCATGGGTTCTGCACCGACGACAACGCCCGCGCGCTGGTAGTTGTGTCCCGGGAGGCCGCGCCGACCGAAGAACTCGGACATATGGCCGCTACATATCTCGAGTTCCTGCTGGAAGCTCGGACCGTCTCCGGTACATTTCACAATCGCCGCCGGGCCGATGGCGAATGGACCGATGAGGTCGGTAGCGACGATAGCCAGGGCCGAGCCTGGTGGGGTCTTGGCGTTGTGGCCCACCTGGGGACGACCGCATGGATGCGTCGAGCGGGAGCCGACGCCTTCGCGACCTGCAACTCGTTCGACTCGCCTCACCTACGATCCAACGCCTACGCCGCGCTCGGTGCCGCCGAGATGCTGCGGGCCGATCCAGATCACGCCGCTGCCACAGATCTCCTCGAGCGCACGTCAGAAATCATCGCCGGCGCCGCCCGCGCCAGGATTCCCTGGCCGGAGAATCGGCTCACCTACGACAACCCTCGCCTGCCGGAGGCGCTGCTCGCGGCAGGTGCAACGCTCGGCAATCGCCAAATGGTCTCGATCGGCATCAGACTGCTCGAGTGGCTGGTCGGCGTCGAGACGAACGGTGAGTATTTCAGCTTCACCCCATCCGTCGGATTGACTCCGGGGGAGCCGCGCCCTGCCTTCGACCAGCAACCGATCGAGGCATGGGCGATGGCCGACGCCTGCTACCGGGCATGGTCCGTGACCGGCAACCCGGTGTGGCGAGTGCGCGCCGTCAATGCGGCCCGCTGGTTCTTGGGACGAAACGACACAGGAATGGTGCTCTACGACCGGGTCACAGGCGGAACCTGCGACGGTCTGATGGAGGATTCGGTCAACGAGAACCGTGGCGCAGAATCGACCCTCGCCGGGATAGCTGCCCTTCAGATTGCCGCCCTGTGCACACCGGCTGGTGACGTGGCGACGACCCACTGATGCCCTCCGTCCCCATCACACGGTCGCACGTAGAGTTGCTCCCGGACCCACGACGGCTCATCACCAAGCCCTACCTTCCCGCCGATCCGGTCTCGGCCGAGGGGAGGACCCGAATCGAGCAGATGATTCAGCGGATTCTGGCACTGCCCTCCAATGAGTCGGAAGACACACTCGAACAGCTCCGGAAGACATTCGGCCAACGGCACCTGGACCTCGATGAAGTATTCATAAGAGGTTTCTCTGCCGTGGCGCACGCGGTTCCCGATGCGGCCGGGCTCTCCGGCGACCTGCAACGGCTCATCGGGGCCTACTTCGCACACGAGTACTCCCTGGAATCCGCCGCACTCACCAACCCTTCGATCGTCGAAGCTCCCGACCAAACCGGTGTGGCAGACGGCTCGCTTCGGGTAATCGTCAGCTTTCGAGCGATTGGCGAAGGTCATGTCTCGTCGATCGAGTTTCGGACCGGAGTGCTGGGACCGGAGGGAGAGATCGAGTTCGCAACGGCCGGCGTGCCGGTAATCGGCAATCGCCGATCCCCGGAGTTCGACAAGGAGCTGTTTGGTGCCAAGCTCGAGGAGTTGGGTGCCGGCGATGGCCTCGTCGCCCAAACGCTGGGTCGCCTCGGCGACAAGTTCACGATGGCACACCTCGACGCGTCGCTCGCCGAACTCGGTAGAACAGAAGCCTCGCACGAAGTCCAACATGTCCTCCAGGTGATGCACTGGCTGGCTTCGTCCAACTATGAGCTCACGTTCCCTCCACACTCGGAGGTCTCACAGAGGGTGCTGTACCCGAGCGGGCCAACCGAGAGCCAGGGCATGGAAGACGCCAGATGGGTCCGGTTCGTCGAGGCCGACGGATCGGTTCTCTACTACGCCACCTACACGGCTTTCGACGGCTTCAGCATTCTCCCCCAGCTCATCGAGACGGTCGACTTCGAGACCTTTCGAATCGCCACTCTCAACGGACCGGCCGCCCGGAACAAAGGCATAGCCATCTTCCCCCGGCGAGTCGCCGGAGCGTACGCGGCCCTGGCCAGGTGCGACGGGGAGAGCAACTACCTCATGCTGTCGGAGAACGTACGGTTCTGGCACGATGCCGAGCGGATTCAGCTTCCGGCCCGTCCATGGGAGCTGATGCAGATCGGTAACGGCGGCGCTCCGATCGAGACTGAAGCGGGGTGGTTGGTGATCACCCATGCGGTCGGTCCAATGCGGCAGTATTCCCTCGGTGCCATCCTGCTCGACATCGACGACCCCCGCCTGGTCATCGGTCACCTCCGCGAACCCCTGTTGGTACCCGACGAAAGCGAACGAGATGGCTACGTACCCAACGTCGTCTATTCGTGCGGATCGCTGATCCACGGCGATCGCCTTGTGATCGCATACGGCGCTTCCGATACGTCCACCACCTTTGCCACGGCGCCGGTTGATGCGCTCCTAGCCGCGTTGACCTGAACCGAACCTCTCAGCCGTCCTCGAGAATCCGTCGGTATAGCCGCAGGTAGTCGTCGACCATCCTGGCCGCGTCGAATCTCCCCACGATCGAGTTGCGGACGCCCGGGCGGTCGAGAAGGCCGGCATCGCGAGCAGCAGCCACCGCTTCCTCTCCGGTCGAGACCAGGAACCCGTTCACACCCGGCTGAATGATCTCTCCCATCGACCCGCGCTGATGCGCGATCACCGGGGTCCCGCAGGCCATCGCCTCAACCACACTGAACCCGAATGGCTCGTCGAAGTCGATCAAGTGAAGAAGCGCCCGGGCACCGCCCAGGACCTCCTGGCGGACCTCCGGGCCGACCGGCCCCAGATAGCTCACGCGATCGCCGTCGATGTGCGGCTCAACGGCGCGCTCGAAGTACTCGCGGTCCTGGACGATACCTGCGATCACGAGCGGAATTCCCGCCCGGCCGGCCACTTCAATCGCAGTGGCCGTTCCCTTGTCGGGATGAATCCTCCCAAAGAATACCAACGAGTCCCCGCCGGGACCGACATCGAAAGACTCGATGTCGATGCCGTGATGAATCGTTGCCGCGTAGGGAAGAGCCGGGTGTCGGTCGGCGTCGCTGATCGCAACGTACCGCACCCGGTCGGCGTATTCCAGGTAGACAGGCAGCGTGGCGTCTGAGGCGAATCCGTGAATCGTGGTGACGATCGGCGTCTCGACCAGTCTCGTGAAGGTGAGCGGCAAGAAGTCGAAGCTGTTGTGAATCAAGTCGAACTCTCCGGCGCGCTCGAACACGGCAGCAATGTGAAGCGCCTCCCACACCTTGGCGTCGAGAGTCGGGTCTTCCGAGTACCCGGTAGGGGCTATGCCCACCAATCGGGCCGACGTAACGGAATCGGCCGTGGCGAACAGGGTGACGTCGACTCCGCGAGCCACCAGCCCCTCGGTGAGCAGCGAGACGAACTGCTCCCAGGGTCCGTAGTGCCGGGGTGGAACCCGCCACGAAATCGGGGCGAGCACC
This sequence comes from Acidimicrobiia bacterium, assembly GCA_029210695.1. Taxonomy (NCBI): domain Bacteria; kingdom Bacillati; phylum Actinomycetota; class Acidimicrobiia; species Acidimicrobiia bacterium. Next base: position 38,099 of record JARGFH010000025.1, on the reverse strand, counting down.
GCCACCCGGAGCGGATCCCAGGCATGACGGGTATTCGTAGCGTTGTTCACTCAGCTCAACCTTCCCCCGCCGGAGTACGAATCGGCATTGGCCTGTCTGCGGTGTCCGTCACATTCTCTCACTCCGGTTGCGGCAGCGTTCGAACCTCGGGCGAGCGGGATCCTCGTGCTGTAGGAGTTGAGCGGCGGGTGGAAGAACTCCCGTACCACCCTTGGTCCGGGCCTCCGTGTTGAATCCCTAGAATCCTCGACAGCCGACGAGAAGGGAAACGCGTGGGGTATGCGATTGGTGGCGTGATCATCCTCCTGATAGCGGCAGTTGTCGTTATCTACAACGGGCTGGTCCGGCTCCGCAACCGGACGGACAATGCATGGGCGCAGGTCGACGTCCAACTGAAGCGGCGGTACGACCTGATCCCGAATCTCGTGGAAACCGTCAAGGGCTATGCCGCCCATGAGCAATCCACGTTCGAGCAGGTTGTGGAAGCGAGGAACCAGGCGCTGGCAGCCGGGACGGTCGAGGAGCAGGCAAAGGCTGACAACTTCCTCACCGGTGCGCTCCGGCAACTGTTTGCCCTGGCCGAGTCCTATCCAGACCTGAAAGCCAGCCAGAACTTCTCGGAGCTCCAAGCGCAGCTGGCCGAGACCGAGAACAAGGTGGCCGTGTCCCGCCAGATCTACAACGATGCCGTCCTCACGTTCAACAACCGGGTTCAGACGGTGCCGTCCAACCTGGTGGCGGCGATGACCGGCTTCGCCGTGAAACCGTTTTTCGACGCCCCTCCGGAGGCGGATCAGGCGCCGGAGGTGCGTTTCTGAAGCGAGTCGGGCGCCATCGGTCGATCGGCTTCGTCGCCGTCCTGGCGACGCTGTTGTCGTTTCTCGCGGCCGCACCTGCAGACGCCAAGTCCTTCGACCTCACCAATGCCGACGTCGAAGTCGTCGTCGAACCGGATGGTTCGGTTTCGGTGGCCGAACACATCACGTTCGTGTTCGATGACTCGTTCTCGGGAGCCTGGCGCGACATACCGCTCCGAGCCGGGGAAGAGGTGGTCGACGTCCGGGTCGCCGAGGCTGGTGTGGCCTACCAGCCGGGCGCCTCGACGGAACTCGGCTCGTACGGCGATCCGGGAACGTTCGGGGTCGAGCGGCGGGCCGGGTCGGTGCGGGTTGTGTGGCACTACGACGCCTACATCGAAGCCCGCACTTTCACGATCAGCTATCGAATCCTCGGACTGGCAGTTGCATACGACGATGTGGTCGACGTCAACCTGAAGGTATGGGGCGACCAGTGGGAGCAGCCGCTCGACAACCTCTTTGCGGCGATGTACTTGCCTGGCGACCAGTCGTCGGGCGACGTGCTGTTGTGGGGCCACCCTCGCTCCGTCAACGGGGCAACCTCGCTCGGGGCGAGTGGAACCTCACCGAGCCTGACGGCTGACGGAATCCCCGCCGGCCAGTGGGTGGAGCTCCGGGTCGTATTCCCTCGCTCCGACCTGCGATCGACCGATGGAGCGACCGTCATTGCCGGCAACGGCCTCGATGAAATACTCAACTATGAGCAGACACAGGACAGCCAGGCGGCCACCGCCCGGAGCCTTCTCGTCGTCCTGGCCGTAATCATCGCATTGATGGCTTTCCTACCGGCCACTATTGCGGTATTCGTCATCTATCGCCGGCATGGGCGCGAACCGGCGGTTGCCTACGACCGGGAGTATGAACAGGAGCCGCCCTCCGACCATCCGCCCGCTGTGATCGGAGGACTGCTCCGGCAAGGCTCGGCAGCCACCGAGGACTTCGTCGCCACGATGTTTGACCTGATCCGCCGCGGCGCCCTGCGCGCCCAGCCGGTCAACGTCGAAAAGAAGACCTGGCTGGGACTGGGTCGTGAGGACATCTCCGATCTCGAGATAGGACTCGCCAGGACCGAACTCGCCGATGGGGCCACGGAGAAGCCGGTCATGGAGATCCTCGAGCGAGTGTTGTCGGACGGCCCTCTGGCGCTCACCGAGTTCCGCCACGAGATTCGCGAGGATGCCGCAGCCAACGCCGCCACCTACAAGACCTTCGAGAGCGAAGTTCGAGAAGAGCAGGTTCGACTCGGGCTGCTCGACCGCAGAGGCGGCAAACCGCTTGCCTTGACCATCGGAATCCTCATCGCCGTGTTCGCGGTCGTATTTATGATCACGCTTGCCGTGGCCGGCACAAGGTGGACGCCGGTGCTCGTGCCCGGCCTCGTCATTGCCTTCTTCATCAACGCCGCCGTCTTGCTGGTTTTCGGGGTCAAACAGACGGGTTGGGTGAAACGCACCAACGAGGGTGCACTGCTGGCGGTGCGCTGGCAGGCGTTCAAGAGGTATTTGCAGGACTTCAGCCGCCTGCACGAAGCACCGCCGATCGCGCTAGGTCTCTGGGACGAGTACCTCGTATACGCAATCACCCTGGGGGTAGCGGACGATGTGCTGGAGGCGGCCCGGATCCACGCACCGGAGGAACTAGCCCAGACCAGTCACATCTACTGGTACGGCTCGCAGGGGTTTTCCGGCGGCCACTCCACCAACGCCCTGGCCGGACTGCAATCGGCACTGAGCGGCGCTTTCGCTCCCCCGAGCTCATCAGGCGGCGGGTTCAGTGGCGGCGGCGGTGGCGGCGGTGGCGGTGGTGGGGGCGGCGCCTGGTAACACAAGACGGCCCGACCGATCAACGGCGGTCGAAACCTCACACGTTGATGACGGTTTTCCCTCGTGCGTGGCCCGCTCCGACATAGGCGACGGCTTCACCGGCTTCGATGAGGGGGTACGTCCTGTCGACGATCGGCGTTACGTCCCCGGACTCGATCAGCTCGACCAGAGCAACGAGGTCCTCCTGCTTCGGGAGTGACAGAAACGGGTGCAGGCGGTGACCCACGAAGGGCGACACCATCCAGGCCCTGAAGATCCGGCCAACACTCCCGAACCACGGGCCACCGTGGCCGCTGTTGGGGATGAGAGTCCCCTTGGGCACCAGCACACGCCGACGAACAGACAGCGATTGCTTGTCGGCGATGTCGAGGATGAGGTCGTAACGCTGGTCTCCCTGCGTGAAGTCGTCCCGGGTGTAATCGATGACATGCTCTGCGCCGATCGAACGGACCAGTTCCATGTTGTTCGTGCTGCACACGCCGGTGACTTCCGCCCCTATTGACCTGGCGATCTGCACGGCGAACGACCCGATACCGCCGGATGCCCCGACAACCAGGACCTTCTGTCCTCGCTGCACCTTTCCGACGTTGCGGAGGGCTTGCAGGGCAACCATCCCGGCCATCGGAACGGCCGCCGCCTGCTCGAACGTGAGGCTGGGCGGCATCAAGACAACACTGCCCTCACCTGTGCACACGTACTCGGCGAAGGCGCCCGTGCACCAACCGAAAACCTGATCCCCCGGCTTGACGTTTGTAACGTCGGCGCCGATCGCCTCCACCTCACCGGCAACATCGGTGCCCCGGAGCCCTTTCCTAGGTTTTCGCAACCCGTACCCCAGCCGCATGATGTACGGCATGCCTCGCACCATGGACCAGTCGGCCCAGTTGACACCGGCGGCGCGGACCCGAATCAGCACTTCGTCGTCTTTGGGGCGCGGCGTGTCGATCTCCTTGAGGCCCAGTACAGAAGGCGGACCGTACTCATCGTGAACCATTGCCTTCATGGTGTTCTCCTCATTCAGGGCAGAGTCAGCTTGTGTCATCGATCCCACCTCCGTTCATTGGACGAAAGGGATCGCTTCGGGGCAAGGGCCAAAGGGCCTGTTGAGGGTCCCGACATCGACAGAGGGACTGAACTCGAGCCGGACGCACGTTGATCACTAGGGCCGAATGGCCCGTCCCGGTAACCCCCTCAGTCCGGTTGAGGGACCTAGTCCTCTAGAAATCGGGTCGGCTGGGGTTGTACAAGGAGTAGGACACGAGAGCTGCAGAAGAAGGAACCCGGTAGTGGCGCAGCCGGGCCATCGTGAAGAAAGAGGAATCATGGAAGACGTGAGGATCATCCTCTCAGGGCTCTGGGTAGCAATGATGCTGACCTACTTACTGGGGGACGTGCTGCGGATCTTCGCCGGTGACTTCACCGCCGGTGAAATCGACGGCCAGGAAGCAAACCAGGCAATGTGGATCGCGGCCGCCGTGCTGATGCTGATCCCGATTGTCATGGTGGTCCTTGCCCTAACCGTGCCGTATCCCACCATCCGCTGGGTCAACGTCGTCGCAGCCGCCTTTCTGGTCATCTTCAATCTCATCGGCATGCCGTACCCGGGGGCCTACGACAACTTCCTACTCATCTTCAGCTTCATCTTCAACGGAGCGATCATCTGGAACGCATGGACGTGGACCTAGCCCTCGCGCCCGTGCTCCATCCAGGGAGGCCGCGCGATCCCGGTGAAGAAGCAGCTGGAGACAAACTCCGGTCGCCGTGACGATTAGGACCTCCGTCCCTGGCGCAGAGCACGTGTCGGGCGTACCGTCGAATTCATGGCGATGATGCTGTCCCTCGACGCGGTGGCGGCGCTCATTGACCATCTGCGAGACGATGGTCGGAAGGTGATCGCGCCGGTTCTTCGCAACGCCACGATCAGCCTCGACACAATCGATGGCATCGACGATCTGCCCGCAGGTTGGACAGAGCACCAGGATGGCGGGAGCTACCGGCTCGAACGGCTCCACCGGCCCGAGCTGTTCGGTCACGCCACGCCGGCGTTGGCGTGGAAAAGCTGGTTGTACCCGCCGCGCACCATGTTGATGCGGGCAAGTCGGAACAACGGGTCGGTGACCATCGAGGAGCCTGCCCCCGACGCTCAACCTCTGGCCTTCTTCGGCATTCGATCGTGCGACGTCCACGCGCTCGACATCCTCGATCGAGTCCTACTCGATCCGGTCGACCCGACCTATGCAGCGCGGCGCGAGCAGCTGTTTGTGGTTGCGGCCACCTGCGCCCGGCCCGGCGGAACCTGCTTCTGCGTATCGATGGGAACCGGTCCTGCTCCCACCGTCGGCTACGACATCGCCCTCACCGAGCTGTGCACCGGAGACCGCCATGAGTTCCTGGCTGAAGCCGCTACCGACGAGGGCAAAGACCTGCTCGGATCGGTGAATGGCAGGGCACCAAACCAAGCCGACCTGGCAGCCGCCGGCCAACTGGTGAGCAACGCCACCCACAACATGGGCCGCCACCTCGACCCCACCCACCCCACGGCGGCCGCCGAACGGTTCGAACATCCCCAATGGGAGGCGGTAGCCCGCCGCTGCCTGGCGTGCGCCAACTGCACGATGGTCTGCCCTACCTGCTTCTGCAGCACCACCGAGGACACGACCGACCTGAGCGGTGCCGTCTCCGAACGGTGGCGAAGTTGGGACTCCTGTTTTGCACTCGACTTCTCGTTCCTGGCCGGCGCTCCCGTGCGCACGTCCACCAAGTCCCGCTATCGCCAGTGGCTGCTGCACAAGCTGGTCACCTGGCACGACCAGTTCGGCACATCCGGCTGTGTCGGCTGCGGCCGCTGCATCACCTGGTGCCCGGTCGGCATCGACCTCACCGCCGAGATGGCCGCCCTTGCTCTCGACCCCGGAGGCCCGTCATGAAATCGATCCGCGACCTGCTCGGCGAGCATCTGCTCTTTCGAGACTTCCACCCCGATCTGCTCGAGCTGATGGCAGGCTGCGGGCACAACGTGCACTTCGCGGCAGGCGAACAGATACTGACCGAGGGCGCACCCGCCAACGAGTTCTACCTGATACGCAGCGGGAAAGCATCGGTGGGCGTCACGGTACCCAATCGGGGCACTGTTCTGATCGAAACGCTCGGACCAGACGAGGTGATCGGCGTATCCTGGCCATTCCCTCCGTACCGCTGGGAGTTCAGCTCCACGGCGATCGATCCCACCTCGGCGATCGCCATGGACGCCGAGTGCCTGCGGAACAAATGCGATCAAGAGCCGCTCCTCGGCTACCAGGTGTTCAAGAGCTTCGCCCGGCTGATGCGAGATCGCCTCCAGGCGACCCGGCTCCAACTGCTCGACCTCTACGGGAACCATGCCGGCTGACTCCAACGAGCCCGCCGGCCGGGGCCCAATGACCCCGGTTCTGTACCGCGTCGAGGCGCGCCATCAGGAGTTGGCCGACACGGTCACGATCCGCATCGCCCCCATTGCAGGGCAGCTCGCAGATCCGAAGCCGGGACAGTTCGAGATGCTCCTGGCCTTCGGCGTCGGGGAAGTACCGATTTCGATCAGCGGCCTCGGCAACGGCAGCGGTGAGCTAGAACACACGATCCGGTCGGTGGGAGCCGTCACCAAAGCGCTGTGCACGACCGCGGTCGGCGACGTGATCGGGGTGCGCGGTCCGTTTGGGGTCGGGTGGGACCTGGACCGGGCAACGGGCCACGACCTGCTGATTGTGGCCGGTGGCCTGGGCCTCGCTCCATTGCGACCCGCCATGCTGGAGGCGCTGACCAACCGCCACCGGTTCGGGCGGCTGGTACTGCTGGTAGGTGCACGAGACCCGGGATCGCTGATGTTTGTCAGGGAACTCGAGCAGTGGCGGGGGCGGTTCGATATCGATGTCGCCGTCACCGTCGACGCCGCCCCACCGTCCTGGCGGGGCGATGTAGGCGTGGTCACCAAGTTGCTCTCCCGCGCTCCCGTGGACTTCGGCAATACCACCGCCGTCGTGTGCGGCCCCGAGGTGATGATGCGTTTCGTCGCGGCGGGCCTGGCCGACCGCGGTGTGCCGCCCGGTCAGATCCTGCTGTCGATGGAACGGAACATGCGTTGTGCGATCGGCCACTGCGGCCACTGCCAGCTCGGGCCGGAGTTCGTCTGCAAGGACGGTCCGGTGTTCCCGTGGGACCGAATGGAGAAGCTGATGCTGGTGAGGGAACGATGAACAACCGATCGGGTTCACGTCCGAAGCTGGCGGTATGGAAGTTCGCCAGCTGCGACGGGTGCCAGCTCACCCTGCTGGACTGCGAGGACGAACTGCTCGAAGTCGCCGGCCGTGTCGAGATCGCCCACTTCCTCGAGGCGTCGAGCGCCCGCGTGGCGGGACCCTTCGACCTGTCGCTCGTGGAAGGCTCGATCACGACCGCACACGACGCGGATCGAATCCGCAAGGTCCGCGCGGAGTCGAAGTCGCTGGTAACCATCGGAGCTTGCGCCACCGCGGGTGGGATTCAGGCGCTCCGCAACTTCACAGACGTCGACGAATTCCTCTCGGTGGTCTATGCCACCCCCTCGTTCCTCTCAACACTGGGTACTTCGACGCCCATCTCGGACCACGTGCCGGTCGACTTCGAGTTGCGCGGCTGCCCGATCGACAAACGGCAACTGCTCGAGGTAATCGGGGCGTTCCTGGCCGGTCGCAAACCCAACGTTCGGGACCACTGCGTGTGCGTTGAGTGCAAGCAGCGCGGCAACCCCTGCGTGCTGGTTGCCCACGGCACTCCGTGTCTGGGCCCGGTGACCCATGCGGGCTGCGGGGGGTTGTGCCCCGCATTCAACCGGGGCTGCTACGGCTGCTTCGGCCCCATGGAGTCCCCCAATGTCGAATCGCTCATCGGTGCATTGACCGAGGTGGGCATGCCGGCAGAAGACGTCGACCGGGTGTTCCATACGTTCAACGCGTGGTCGGAACCATTCCGCACCGCCGGCCGTCGGGAGGAGAGGCCATGACCCACAAGGCCAAGCCGAGCCGCACCCTCACCACCGAGGAGCTCGCCCGCGTCGAAGGCGAAGGAGCCATGCGGGTGGAGATCCACGAAGGGACGGTCGGCCGGGTCGAACTCAACATCTACGAGCCGCCCCGCTTCTTCGAAGGTTTTCTTCGCGGCCGGCGATATAGCGAACCGCCCGACATCACCGCCCGCATCTGTGGGATCTGTCCCGTGGCCTACCAGATGAGCGCCTGCCGGGCGATCGAAGATGCCCTCGGCCTCGAGGTGAACGGGCAGCTCCGGGAGCTCCGCCGCCTTCTCTATTGCGCCGAATGGATCGAGAGCCACATCCTCCACATTCACTTCCTCCACCTTCCCGACTTCTTCGGTTTGGACAGCGCAATAGATCTGGCAGGCATCAACCGCCCGGCAGTAGAGCGCGCACTGGCTCTCAAGAAGATCGGCAACGAACTGCTCGAGCTCATCGGCGGACGCGCCATCCACCCGATCAACGTGCAGGTGGGCGGCTTCTACAAGGTGCCGACGCGAAGGGAGTTGCTGGCGTTCCGACCGAAGCTGGAGCATGCCAGGGACATGGCGGCCGAGGTGGTGGAGTTGGTGGGCGGCCTCGATTTCCCCGAACTCGAAGTGGACCATGAGATGGTGGCGCTGCGCCATCCCACCGAGTACGCCATCCTCGACGGCCGGATCATCTCCGACGGCGGCCTCGACATCACCGATCAGGAGTACCCGGAGCATTTCGTGGAGGAACATGTCGAGCATTCGACGGCGCTGCACTCGCGGATCCGGGCCAGGGGTACCTACCTGGTCGGTCCGCTGGCCCGCTTTCGCCTCAACTTCGACCGGTTGACGACGGTCGCCGCAGACGCGGCCGGGGCAGTCGGCTTGACCGCTGATTGCAGCAATCCGTTCCGAAGCATCGTGGTACGGGCGGTGGAAACACTCGACGTGATCGAGGTGGGACTCGCCATCGTCGATGCATACGACGAACCCGACCGGCCGTACCTCGAGGCAACGATCGGCGGCGGCACCGGCCACGGCGCTACCGAGGCCCCGCGCGGCCTGCTCTACCACCGGTACAAGTTGAGTGATGATGGAGTGATCACCGACGCCGTCATCACACCGCCGACCTCACAGAACCAGGCGGCCATCGAAGACGACCTGACCCGCTACGTGCAGGCGAACATCGGCCTGGACGACGAAGAACTTCGGAAGGGCGCAGAGGTGACGATTCGCAACCACGATCCATGCATCAGCTGCGCCACCCACTTTCTCGACCTCACGGTGGTACGAACATGATCGACGTTGTCATCATCGGGATCGGCAACACCTATCGGGGCGACGACGGAGTGGGACACGCCGCCGCCGAGGCGCTCATGACCATGGTGCCCGACGCAGACGTCCTGCTCCTCGATGGAGAGCCCACCCGGCTCGTGGACGCCTGGGCGGGCCGCCGGCTGGCGATCGTGCTCGACGCCGTGCGCGGCGGCGACCCACCCGGCACGGTGCACCGCATCCAGGTTGGTGTCGACCCGATACCCGCCACGTTCGCACACCTCAGCTCTCACCGTGCCGGCCTGGAGTCGGCCGTCGCGCTCGGGCGGGCCCTCGACAGAAACCCCGGGGTGTTGGTCGTCTACGGCATCGAACCGGCCGATCTGAGCGACGGCCACGGTCTGTCGAGAGCTGTTGAGCTGGCTCTGCCCGGTCTCATCCATCAGGTCGCAGAGGAGGTCAGGGCGGTATGTGCCTGAGCAGGCTCGCACGTATCGAGGCGGTCGACGCCGACGGCAGCCGGGCCGTTGGCGTTTCGGAGGGCCGGACCGTGTCCCTTTCCCTGGCCGTGCTGACGCTCGCAGGCGAGGTGATCATCCCCGGGGACTGGGTGCTGGTGGCCACCGGCCTGGCAGTGCGCCGGCTGACCGATGAGGAGGCTGCCGCCATTGCGCGAGCCCGTACCGAGCTTGGATCTGGCTGATCACCGGGTCGAGCATCCTCACGGATCTACCCTCCAATTCACACTCGTCGAGGGTCCGTGCGCGAGCGAGCGGGGTAGAGTCGAGCGTCGATCGTGCCGACGAGAGAGGGATCCTATGCAACTGCGGACCGCTAGGGCTATTGGCCCCGTCGTTGCCATCACCATGATTGCCGCCATCGCCTACGGGATGGCCGCGGGCGGTTTCGTTGAAGGCCTTCGCGTCGTGGTCGGAGACCCCTGGGGTCGGGTGACACTCGCCGATCTTGCCTCCGGGTTGTTGGTGGCGGGTGTTTGGATCGGGTGGCGTGAGGCCTCAGTCGCCCGAGCGGCGCCGTGGTGGCTGGGGCTCATGCTGACCGGAAACCTCGCCCTGGGCATCTACCTGATACGGGCCGCTCGTTCGTCTCAAAGTGTGCAACAGCTTCTCGTCGGAGAACGGACCTGATTGCCTTTGGCCGGTGCTTCGACAACCCGAACGATCTGAACCGAAAGAGACCCATGAAAACCATGACTTGTAGACAATTGGGTGGAGCATGCGACCTCCCCCTCCGTGGGGAAACTGCCGACGAGGTGATCAAGGCGCAAGACCAGCATCTCAAAGAGGTTGTCGCAGCCGGCGACGAAGCGCACAAGAGCGCTTTGAACGACATGAAAGGGAGATGGAAGAACCCCATCAAAGGAATGGGCTGGTACAGGAACACCAAGCGCGATTTTGCGGCTCTTCCTGAAGACTGATGCAGGCGGCCGACAGCCATGACCTCATCCGGGTGACCGGGGCGAGGGAGAACAACCTCAAAGATGTCAGCGTCGAGCTCCCGAAGCGGCGCTTGACCGTGTTCACCGGCGTCTCCGGGTCGGGCAAGAGCTCGCTGGTGTTCGACACGATCGCTGCCGAGTCACAGCGCATGATCAACGAGACCTACAGCGCCTTCGTGCAGGGTTTCATGCCGACTCTGGCGCGGCCCGACGTCGACGTACTCGATGGGCTGACGACCGCGATCATCGTCGACCAGGAGCGGATGGGCGCCAATGTCCGCTCGACGGTCGGCACCGCCACCGACGCAAACGCCATGCTGCGAATCGTCTTCAGCCGACTCGGACGGCCGCACATCGGGTCGCCCAACGCCTTCTCGTTCAACGTCCCCTCGATCCGGGCAAGCGGTGCGATCACGATCGAACGCGGTGAAGGCAAGCGAGAGAGAGTCACTTTCACCCGCACAGGCGGAATGTGTCCGCGCTGCGAAGGCCGCGGAACGGCCTCCGATATCGACCTCACCCAGCTCTTCGACGACTCCAAGTCGCTCAACGAGGGCGCCATCACCATCCCCGGTTACAAGCCGGGCGGCTGGATGGTGCGGTCGTTCACCGAGTCCGGCTTCCTGGACCCGGACAAGCCGATCTGCAACTACACCAAAAGGGAGCTCAACGACTTCCTCTACAAGGAGCCGACCAAGGTCAAGATCAATGGGATCAACGCCACCTACGACGGCCTGGTCCCGCGGGTCCAGAAGTCGTTCCTCTCCAAGGATCGCGAGTCGCTGCAACCGCACATCCGGGCGTTCGTGGACCGAGTGGCCACCTTCACCGCTTGTCCCGACTGCGGCGGCACCCGGCTCAGTGAGCCGGCGCGTTCGTCGAAGATTAACGGCATCAACATCGCCGACGCCTGCGCCATGCAGATCAGCGACCTGGCACGGTGGGTCCGCGGCCTCGACGATCCGTCTGCTGCACCGCTGCTCACGGCGCTGGGTGAGACCCTCGACGCCTTCGTGGAAATCGGGTTGGGCTACCTCTCGCTCGACCGACCGTCGGGGACGCTGTCGGGCGGGGAAGCCCAACGCACCAAGATGATCCGCCACCTCGGGTCGTCGCTGACGGACATCACCTACGTCTTCGACGAGCCGACCATCGGCCTGCACCCCCATGACGTCCAGCGGATGAACGACCTGCTGCTGCAACTGCGAGACAAAGGCAACACCGTGCTGGTCGTCGAGCACAAGCCTGAGACGATCGCCATCGCCGACCACGTCGTCGACCTCGGCCCCGGCGCCGGCACTGCGGGCGGCAGCATCTGCTTCGAGGGCGCCGTCGATGAGTTGCGGGTCAGCGATACCGTCACCGGCCACCACCTCGACGACCGGGCCACCCTCAAAGAGACATTGCGGGCGCCCGCCGGGATGCTGGAGATACGCGGCGCCACGACGCACAACCTTCGGGACGTCGACGTCGACATCCCGCTCGGGGTGCTCTGCTTGGTCACCGGGGTGGCGGGTTCCGGCAAGAGCTCGCTCATCCACGGCTCGGTCTCGGGGCGGGACGGAGTGATATCGATCGACCAGGACGTGATCCGCGGCTCTCGGCGGAGCAACCCGGCGACGTACACAGGATTGCTCGATCCGATTCGCAAGGCGTTCGCAAAGACCAACGGCGTCAAGCCGGCGCTGTTCAGCGCCAACTCCGAAGGCGCCTGCCCCATCTGCAACGGCGCCGGCCTCATCTTCACCGAGCTGGGTTTCATGGACACAGTCACCACCACCTGCGAAGAGTGCGAGGGGAAGGGGTTCGAGGCATCGGTGCTCGAGTACAAACTCGCCGGGCAAGACATCAGTCAGGTGCTGGCGATGTCGGTGACTGAGGCTGAGAAGTTCTTCGGCGCCGGCGAGGCGCGCACCCCGGCCGCCCACGCCATCCTCGCCCGGCTCGCCGACGTCGGGCTCGGCTATCTCAGCCTCGGCCAGCCGCTCCCTACCCTGTCCGGAGGCGAGCGGCAGCGACTCAAACTGGCCACCCACCTGGCCGAGAAGGGCGGTGTCTACGTCCTGGACGAACCGACCAGCGGCCTCCACCTCGCCGACGTCGACCATCTCCTCGGTCTACTCGACCGACTCGTGGATTCGGGCAAGTCGGTGATCGTCATCTCGCATCACCAGGCAGTGATGGCGCACGCCGACTGGATCATCGACCTCGGCCCCGGCGCCGGGCACGACGGTGGCCGGGTGGTGTTCGAGGGCACACCGGCCGATCTGGTTGCTGCTCGTTCGACGTTGACCGGCGAGCACCTCGCCGAGTACGTGGGCGTGGCGTAGATCCCGCCCGGTCCAGAAGGTCGAAGGTCTCCTCGACGATGTCGTGGATTACACGAGCGGCGGAGATGAGCACTCGCCACTTGTGCATGCCGCCATCACCAGCGAACGGCCATGGAATGTAAGGCGGCGGAGACGCCTCCTCCTCACGGGCGAAACGACAAAGCTCGAGCCGACCGGGCCGCCACGCTGGTCGCCGGCTTCGCCCGAGTGCGATGACGGACTCACCCCCGCATCGGCGAATGCCCGAAATCGGAGGAAGCCGCAGTTACCTAGATGTGATGACCGGGGCCGTTGTCCCTGGCGGGATCGGGTGACTGATAGAGCCCTCCAAGCGAGACTGTGGGGAGGACGCCGAGGGCTATTCAGCGCGGATGTCTTTGCCCTGGAAAGGGTTGCCGAACAGCGGTGCCAATACGCAGACATCGAACGCTCCGGCCAGCAGAGGCACTGCGCCCACAACGGCCACTATGACCCCAATCGCGCCTCCGAGTCCCCAGATACCCCACACAATCAACGCGATGCCGGCAACGACGCGGACCAGGCGACCGTTAACCGAAGCCATGAACTTGACTAGCGGGTTCATCTCGAACCTTCTCTCTCGATCGATGGATGCTTCTACAGCGCAACCAGAATAGGTGTGCCATTGACGGTGGCGATTCACACCAGTCGCAGGGTCTTCGGTTTCAGTCATTCATATGCCGCTGCTCATCAAAGCCCGAATACCGGTCAAAGTCGTATGATGCGCGAGACGCCCGCTCCGAAGCCGCTTTCCCTTCCCATCATGTCGCGTTGTTTCCCCGCCCATCGCGCCATCTCGCGTGATGGGCGGACTCTTGACAGCGGGCTCTTGACAGCGGAGCGGACCTTGACTGCAAAACGCAGAACGGTGGCGCACTCTCCTGTCGCCGGATCAGTCAAGCTGCACCCGTCGAAGCAGCATGGCGTTGATCGCCACGATCACCGTCGAGAGGCTCATCAGGAGTGCCCCGACGGCCGGGTTGAGCAGGATCCCGGCGGAGACGGCAACTCCGGCCGCCAGGGGAATGGCGATGGTGTTGTAGCCGGTGGCCCAGGCCAGATTTTGGATCATCTTGCGGTGAGTGGCTCGGGAGAGGACCAGTGCTCTGACCACGTCGGAGGGGTCGTCGTCGACCAGCACCAGGTCGGCGGATTCGATGGCCACATTGGTACCGGCCCCGATCGCGATGCCGAGGTCTGCTTCCAGCAGCGCCGGGGCGTCGTTGATCCCGTCTCCCACGAATGCCGTGGGGCCCTCCAATTTGAGTTCCCTGACGATCCTTCCTTTGTCGGCGGGAAGCACCCGGGCGTAGTAGCGGTCGATCCCGAGTTCTGCGGCGACGGTGGCAGCCACCGCTTCTGCGTCGCCGGTGACCATCACCGGGGTCACGTCCAGCTCTCGCAGTCGCGCCACGGCGTCTCTCGCCGTGTCCCGGATCTTGTCGGCCAGCGCGATGACCCCGACCGTCCGTTGGTCTTCGATCATCACCACCGCGCTCTCCCCTCGACGGTCCGCCTGTTCCAGTGCGGCGGCCAGCGGGCCGGACAACTCGGCGCCAAGTTCCTCAGCCCATTCGGGACGGCCTAGCCGCAGGCGCCGCCCGTTCACTCGTCCTTCGAGGCCGTAGCCGGGCACCGCAGTCACTCCCTGCCCCGTGGCGAGCTCGAGGTTGCGCTTCTGGGTTGCTTCAACGATCGCCGCCGCGAGCGGATGCTCGGAGGATCGCTCCAGGGAAGCGGCCGCCCTCAGCAACTCGTCTTCGCTGAGGTCATCTGCTTCGACCGCCGAGACTTCGAATCGCCCCTCGGTGAGGGTTCCGGTCTTGTCGAAAGCGACGAAGCGGATACTGCGCCCCCGCTCAAATGCTTCCCGGTTGCGGACCAGGATCCCGTTGCGGGCCGACAGCGAGGTGGCGTTCATGTTGACCAGCGGGATGGCGAGGCCCAACGCGTGCGGGCAGGCGATCACCAGCACGGTGACCGCCCGGGCCACCGCAAAATCTATCCCCCCGGTTCCGAAGACAAGCCAGGCGATCAGGGTGGGGAGCGACACCCCGACGGCGATGATGGTCAGCCAGTAGGCGGCCCGATCGGCCAGCATCTGAAAGCGGCTGCGGGATGCTTGAGCTTCCTCGACCAGCCGCATGATCTGGCTGAGAGTGGTCGCCTCGCCGGTGCGGGTGACCCGAACGGTCAGGGCACCTTCCCCGTTGACAGCTCCGGCCACCACCTCATCGCCGGCTCCTTTCATCACCGGGCGGGATTCGCCGGTAAGAAACGCCTCGTTCATACTCGAGTCGCCCTCGGTGATGTCGCCGTCGGCGGGTACCTGCTCGCCGGGGCGGATCAATATCGAATCACCGTCGACCAGATCGGCAACCGGAACATCCCCGACCGCCCCGTCGACGCCGACGCGGTGTGCGACGGACGGGACCATCGAGGCGAGATGCTCCAACGCCCGGCTCGCCGACTGGACGGAGCGCATCTCCATCCAGTGACCCAACAGCATCACATCCAACAGGGTGGCCAGCTCCCAGTAGAACGGCTTGCCGTCCAAACCCAACGACACCGCCACGCTGTAGACATAGGCGACCGTGATAGCGATCGAGATCAGAACCATCATCCCCGGAACCCGATCCCGCAGCTCCCGGTACCCGCCCCTCAGGAACACGATCCCCCCGTAGAAGAACAGCACCGTGGCCAGGATTGGACTTACCCAAGCGTCGCCCGGGAAAGTAACCGCTTGGTAACCAAACCACTCCTGAATCTGAGTGGAGAAATAGAGGATGGGGACCGTCAAGGCCAGACTCACCCACAGTCGGTCCCGGAACATCTCCGGGCTGTGCCCCTCATGCTTGTCATGGCTCTGATTGGCATCATCACCGGCTGTGGTCGGCACAACGGGATCGTGGCCGGAGTGAGTCATGTCAGCATGGGTAGTCATCTTTGGTTCCAAGGTTCGTGGTCGATTGTACCTTTCTACACCTTCCATCCGACTGGAATGTCAAGTAAAATTCCCAATCATGCAGATCGGTCAACTGGCCCAGGCAACCGGGGTGAACACCAAAACCATCCGCTTCTACGAAGACGTAGGGGTGCTGCCCCCCGCCGAGCGAGCGCCGAACGGGTACCGGGCATACCACCACGACGCAGTTGAGCGATTGCGGTTCATCAGAGAAGCGCAGGCAACGGGTCTCACCCTGGAGGAGATCACTTCGGTCCTCGAGCTGCGGGAACAGGGCGCCTCCACCTGCCAACATGTCCTCGGTCTGTTGAAGCATCATCTCCGCGACCTCGATACCCGCATCGCCGTCCTCCAGAAGACCCGCCTGGAACTGGAGACCATGATCGAACGTGGGCAAGCGCTCGACCCGGCCGATTGCACGGACCCCCACCGATGCCAGACCATCGCCCCCCGCAAATCGTTAACGGCAGAGACGGGAGCCGAGCTACACGGGGCGCCGACTCCACACCGGCACTGAGCAGACACCTCGCCGAGTACGACATCCTTCAACAAGCTGCCGAGGTGGCCTTTACAGAAGCTTTACCCAGAACCGAATCGTGCCTTGACCCGCGCTCGCTTGGATACGTGCGAATCCGATCTAGGAGACGACACGATGATGTGGGGATGGGGAACCGGAAGCTGGCTGGGTGGTTTATGGATGGTGCTGTTCTGGGTAGGGGTCGTGCTGCTGATCGTCTGGGCCGTACGGTTCGTACCGAGCGGCGGGCAATCCCAGAGGGGTAGCAGCGCCCTCGAGATCCTCGAGGAGCGGTTCGCTCGCGGTGAGATCGACGCCACCGAACTGGCCGAGCGACGCCGCGAACTCACGCGATCATGACCCGGATCCACGAAAGTCGGCTGCTTATCGCCGGCCTGATCCTGGTGACCGCCGCCCTGGTGGGTGGGGTGATGACCGGACCGGGCTCGGGAACCCACCTGGGGTCCTGGCATGACTCAATGATGGGCCCAATGATGGGTGGATGGGAAGGCTCCGGAACGGACTCGCCGATCCGGGGAGCGGCAGAGGTGGAGATCACCGCTACCGATTTCGCCTTCTCTCCTACTGAGATCACAGTTACCTCGGGTCAGCCGGTCAATCTGACCTTGGTGAACAGCGGATCGGTTCCCCACGATCTCTCGGTGGCCGACCTCGACGTTCACATCGAGGCACGGCCGGGGCAAAGCTCGACGGTCGGGTTCACCCCCACCGGACCGGGAACCTTCTCGATCGTCTGCACCTACCCGGGACACGCAAACGCCGGGATGCGCGGCACGCTGACGGTGGCGGAACCGTGACCACAGCATCGTCACCCGCCCCGACCGGCCAACCAGCATCCGGTGACCTGAGTATTCATCTGAAGCTGGTGACGAGTGCGGGTTGTCACTTCTGTCGGGAAGCAGACCAGTTGCTCGGCAACCTCGGACAGCGGTTCCCGCTCAGCATCGAGCGGATCGACCTGACCAGCCCCGAAGGCGTCGAACTCGCCCGACGCTTTCGGGTTCCGTTCCCGCCGGTTCTTCTTATCGACGGCCAATACCACGCCCACGGGCGCATCTCGGAACGCAAGCTGACCCGGGCCCTCACCCGGCTCGTCGATGGGGAGGAATGATCGTGGAAGGTATCTTCTTCGGCGGGTCGCTATTCGCGGCCTTCGTCGCCGGCGGGGTGGCGCTCTTCGCTCCCTGTTGCATCGTGTTCATGTTCCCCGCCTACCTGGCCGCCGCGGTGAGAAATCGCCGCTGGCGGCTGGTGCCCCTCACCCTGGTCTTCGCGGCGGGGATCGCCGTGGTGCTGGTGCCGGTGACCCTTGGCATCGGTTTCCTCACCCGGTCGCTGCTCCAGTTCCACGGACCGATCTATTTCCTCGGCGGGGTGCTGCTGCTGGGTTTGGCGGTCATCTCGGCGATGGGGGTCAGCTGGGCGTTGCCGATGCTGCGCGGCGCCCCGGACATCCAACGCACCGACTCGGGCGGGATCTTTGCTCTCGGGGTCTTCTCCGGGGCGGCCAGCGCTTGCTGCGCCCCGGTACTGGCAGGAGTACTGACCATGTCGGCCATCGCCCCCAGCCTCACCCAAGGTGTGGCCATCGGCCTCACCTACGTGTTCGGGATGGTCTTTCCTCTCCTCGTTATGACCGTCCTCTGGGACCGTCTCGGGCTGGGCGACCGCCCAGCCTTTCGCGGTCGGGAAGTCCAATGGAGCCTGGCCGGGCGGACTTTCACCACCAACACCATCAATCTGGTCTCCGCCGGGCTGTTCGCGGTGATGGGGATCGTCCTGTTCGTGGTCTCGTTCACCGGTGAGTCCATCGCCCCCACCTTCCAGGCCGGTATCGGAGTGTGGATCGAAGACCTCCTCATGCCGGTGGTCAGATGGATGGAACCCATACCCGACCTGGCGGTCGGCATGGGGTTGGTGGGCATCGCTATTGCCGCCGTGGCGATCTCCGGACGCCGACGTCGAGTCGAACAAAACGAAACTGGAGGGAGTTGCCATGAGCCGACCCACGAAACTGCAGACAAGCACCACTATGCGCACCCCCACCAAGAGCACGACATCAAAGCGCACATCCCGTCGCTGGGCGTGGCTGGGTTTCGCAGCACCACTGCTGACCATCGGATTGCTGGTGGCGATAGGAGTTTCCACCTTCGAACCTCAGCACGGCCTGCTGGGAAGCGAAGCCCCCGGCTTCGCGTTGCCCACCTCAGCAAGTACCGAGGTGACCCTCGATCAGGTCCTGGCGGGGGGCAATGAAGCGATGCTCTACTTCTCGATGGGGGTTGGCTGCGATGGATGCTTTGCGCAGATCTCCGAGATCGACGAGACCCTCGCCGCCCGGGGGGTCACCCTCGTTCCGGTCATGGTCGACCCGGCCCAGATGGTCGCAGACGAGAGCGTCCGGTTTGGCATCGTCGATCCGATCCTGATCGACGAGGACCGCTCGGTCTCCAACGCCTACGAGATGCTGGGTGTCTACGGGCACAGCGATCGCCCCAGCCACAGCTTCGCCCTGGTCGGCACTGACGGGGAGGTCAAGTGGGTCAAGCATTACGCCACCATGTTCGTTTCCGCTGAGGAGTTCCTGGCGGAGGTTCCGGGATTGTGAGCCGGCCGAAGATGCCACACATTGCGCCCGACCGCGACTCCGACAGAGCTTGCCTTTCATGGATTTTGCGCTCCCCCTTCTAGCAGTCGTCGCCGGTTTCGTGTCGGTCAGCTCGCCTTGTGTGCTGCCGCTCATACCCGGCTACATCTCCTACATCACCGCCCTCCCTGTACCCGAACTGGGAACGGCACAGGCAAAGCGAACCGCCCTGCGAGCATCGCTGCTGTTCGTGGCCGGTTTCACGGTGGTATTCACCGCGTTGGGGGCCGGTTTCGCGCTGGTCGGATCGCTGCTCCTACGCAACGCCGATACCATCACCAGGATCGCCGGCCTGGGGATCATTGCCATGGGGGCGGCCATGATCGGCTGGTTCAGACTCCCCGGTTTCCAACGGGAACGGCGCTTCGATCTCGGGCGAATAGCTCGCGGTCCCGGTTCTGCATTTCCCCTGGGATTGGCGTTTGGTTTCGGTTGGACCCCGTGTATCGGGCCGATCCTCGGCACCATCCTCGCCATCGCCGGCGCCACCCAGACCGCAGGCTGGGGAGCCGCCCTGCTCATGCTGTATTCCCTTGGTCTCGGCATCCCCTTCGTGCTGGCGGCAGTCTGGTTCCAGAAGGCCCACTCAACCCTGGACTGGTTGCGGCGCAATGGTCGCCGCATCGAGCTGGCAGGCGGCAGCATGCTGATCATCGTCGGGGTGCTCTTCACCACCGGGATCTGGCAATCCATCTTCATCCCCTTGCAACGCACCTTTGCGCGGCTCGGCTGGCCGCCCATCTGAAGGCATCGATGTGACCCGTCAAACCACCAGCCCGGTACGACATGACTCTGAAGGACGAGACCCTATGAGCAGTGAACTCCTCACAGATATGGAACAAACGACCAGAGATGCGGCTGCTACGCGTTCAAAGAGACGGTGGGGCCTCCGGCTGGCCGTGTTCTCCTTTGTCGCGTTGACGCTGGCGCTCGGTGTCGTCTTGGGGAGCCGCTTCGGCAAAGACCCCCGTCTGGTCGAATCCCCCCTCATCGGCAAACCCAGCCCGGATGCGACCCTCCCCTTCCTCGAACAAGAAGGGCAGCTCTCGCTCTCGGAGTTGCGAGGTCAGATCGTCGTACTCAACTTCTGGGCGTCGTGGTGCGTCGGCTGCCGGCAAGAACACGACGACCTGTTGGCCGCCGCCAACGCCTACCGCGAGCAAGGCGCCCGACTTGTCGGCGTCGTGTTTCAGGACGAACTCGGAGACGCAATTGCCTTCCTCAACGAACTCGGCCGGGGTTATCCAAATGTGGTCGACGAGGGATCACGGCTGGGGGTGGATTACGGAGTCTACGGGATACCGGAGACCTTCTTCATCGACCGAGAAGGTGTGGTGGTGGCCAAGATCAGCGGCGAATCAACCTTTGCCGCACTGGCGGCCGTCCTCGACGACATGCTCGCCGGCCGGGCTCCGGATTCCCTCGAGACCGACCCCGTTCAGCCGGCACCCGGCAGCTAATCGGATCCAAGACAGGGGTGCCGCGGCCCGTAGGTATTGCCTGGCCCCGCCCCGGCGGCGTCAGGCGATCGGAATACGGAGGGTGAAGGTCGAACCTCGGCCCGGTCCCGCCGATTCGGCGTGCACCTCACCGCCGTGGCGTCGGGCGATACTTCGGGCGATCGTCAGACCGATCCCAGAGCCTCCGGGCGCGGTCGGGTCGACCCGGTAGAAGCGCTCGAACACCGCCTCACGCTGCTCGGCCGTCAACCCCTTGCCGCTATCGATGACTCGAACCAGCGCCATCCCGTCCTGTGCTGTTGCCTCGACCCGCACCGAGCCTCCCTCCGGGGTGTAAGCGAGAGCATTGCCGAGGATATTGGTGAGCACCTGAGTTATCCGGTCGGGGTCGGCCCGAACCATCAGACCGGCGGCTGCGTCAACCACCAGGTCGATCGCCTCTGCCTCGAACTGCGGGCGGAGCCGGTCGGCGGCCTCCGCGGACAGCGCTGCAACATCAAGTTCGACCGGATTGAGAGGTTGGACCGCTTCCTCGGTCTTCGACAACAGCGACAGGTCATCGGCCAGCCGCTTGATCCGGCGAACCTCGCGAATGGACGCCCCGAGGGTCTCTTCGCTCGGTTCGAAGACACCGTCCAGCATCCCCTCCAAATATCCCTCGACGGTGGTGAGGGGAGTACGCAGCTCATGAGCGATCTCAGAAATGAGACGAACCCGCCGCTGCTCGGTTGTGTCTAATGCCTCCGCCAACGCGTTGAAATCATCGGCAAGAGCCGCCAACTCGACCTCCGACGGGGCCGCCACCCGCTCCCCGTACGAACCGCCGGCCATCCGCCGGGAGGCGGCGCGAACGCTGTCGAGCGGGGCCAGAATCCGGCGGGTAGCGAACGCACTCAAAGCCAGAGCGGTCACCGTGCTGGCCGCCACCGAGATGGCTAGCGACCGCCCCAGCGAATTGTCGAAGGCCGACTCGAGGTCACGAGCCAGCACGTCGCCCATCATCCCCTCCATCATCTGGTTCATGGTGTCCAGGTGACCCTGAAAGAAAGTCTTGGCCAGCGGCTCAATCACCACCACCAGCGCCACCACCCCGACAATGATCACCGCCAGCTGCATGATCAAGAGCCGGACTCGCAGACTCCGGAACCAGCCTTTCACAGCCGGTCTCCCACGAACTTGTAGCCGACCCCACGCACCGTACCGACAAAGCGAGGATGTGCCGGGTCGTCGCCCAGCGCCTTGCGGATGTTGACCACGTGGACGTCTACCACCCGGTCCACACCGAAGTAATCCCAACCCCACACCTTCTCCATCAACTGCTCGCGGCTGAACACTCGACCGGGTGAGGTAGCCAACGCGGCCAGCAGATCGAACTCCAGAGTCGAAATCTCGACGGGTATCCCGTCACGCACCACCTCCCGCCTGGCCGGATCGATCGTTAAGCCTTCGAAGCGCAGCACCGGCTCGGCATCATCCAAGGACCGCATGGCCATCGAGCTCCGCCTGAGGATGGCTGTGATACGAGCCGAAACCTCCCGGGGACTGAACGGTTTAGTGACATAGTCGTCGGCCCCGACGGTGAGCCCGACCACCCGGTCCATTTCCTCGGCTCGGGCGGTCAACATGATCACCGGCACATCGGAACGCTGCCGCAGTCTGCGAAGCACCTCGAAGCCGTCGATTCCCGGAAGCCCCACGTCGAGGACGATGAGGTCGGGTTCGGTTTTCGTTGCGGACTCGAGGCCTTGCTGCCCGTCGGCTGCCTCGAGGGTTTCGAATCCCTCCGCCTGGAGATAGGAGCTGAGCATCGTGCGCAACTCCCGCTCATCGTCGATGATAAGGACCCTTCGCCGTTCCATGCCCAATATGGTAGGGGCGGCTCGCGAGAGTCCGCCCCTACCTTCGCTGGATTAGGCAAGTGGTCCGCCAGTGAGGTCACCTACCAACCTCACCTTCACCTCGGCAATCCACCATCTATCCGCTGAAGCCTCCGCCGTGCATGGGCGTCTCATCCCAGTTGCCGGACATCCAGCCGCTGGTAATACCGCCGTTCATCGGTATCTCATTCCAGTTCTCGCTCATCCACGAATGCATCTCATCATGAAACTGCTGCCAATCCTCCCCGACCACACCCGAACCGCCGAACATGGGCATCTCATCCCAGTTGCCGGACATCCACTCGCTAGTAGTGCCGCTGTTCATGGGCATATCATCCCAGTTCTCGGCCATCGGCGAGTACATCTCGTTGGGAGGTCGCAGCCCCTCATCCAGTTGGCTACTTCCCTGGTCCGGCTGCTGGGCCAGTGCCACAGCTGCACCGACCGCTACCAGGCTTGCGACGACAACACCTACAAAGATCGACCTACGCATCTGATTCTTCCTCTCCTGATTCTGGGAGCCGCCCATTGAGGTGCCCCCATCTGTTTCTGTTCTTGGCGCCATACAAACTGATCAAGGTCACGACAGGATGTGGGCACAGGTAAAGCTTCAATAAAGGTGAACCTGAGTCCGCTGGGCACTCGACCCGGCTTCGACCAAGCCCTGGTCAGGACGAAGCGCGCTCGCGGAGGGTTACCTCCCATTGGAGGGTTCGTTCCTGAGGACCCCACGTCGATTTGAAGAACTCGAGGATCGAAAGAACCTCTGCCTCGGTTACCTGACCCGCAAACGCCGGCATCCTGCTCTGGGGAAACTCGGAGCCAGTCAGGATGATCTCGACCAGAAGATCATCGCCGTGATGCCAGGTATGGCCGGAGGAGTCCTGAGGAGGTGGCGGGAAACTGCCGTCCGCGTTCATCACTTGCCAATCTGGATCACCCTTCAGATCGGCGCCATGACATGAGGCGCATAAACCGGCGTAAAGGTCCTCGCCCGCCGCGATCTTATCCGAGTCCAACTCCCGCAACGGCTCTCCCCCGGGCACGGTTGGGCTTCCCGGAAGGGCCGGCAAACTGAAGGTGGTAGTCGTATCTGCCGCACTCGAACACCCAGCCAACACCAAAAACACGGCAACGACCACCAACAAGAGCCCACTTCGCATGCACCAAGGGTATGCGAACCTACCCGCTAGGGCGGGTATGACTCGAATCCCTCCCGACCCTGGACATCCCGCACAAACGCAACGATCGCCTCGACATCATCGTCGGTGAGACCCTCGACCGGCGGCATCGGCCCAAACGACCAATGATGCGGCGCAACGCCACGACGGACCGCCAACAGGAACGCCCCATCGGCGTGATGGCTCGGTTCATAAACCTCCGACAGGTGAGAGGGACCTTCCTCGGTTCCTCGAAGGTCATCACCATGACAGCTTGCACAGGCCGTGGCGTACAGGTCAGCCCCGATGGCAACCAACCCGGGGTCCTGATTCAACACCTCCATGTCGACGGCGGAACCAGAGCCACCGCAACCTGCCAAGACAATCGCCATCGCGCTGACCGCCAACCCCTGGGTCGTACGCCGCACGGTTTTCCTTCGCTCGATCGGGTCTCGCCCCACACTCCGGATGGACAACCACCCGAAGCGCCCACCGGTCCCCATTAGCTGAAGGGTTCTATTCCTCGACCGTAATCGGTAGGAACATCCCCGCCTCGTAGTGACCCTCAACATGGCACGACAACTCCAAAGGAGTCCCCACATCAGCCGAAGTGAAGGTGTA
Source organism: Acidimicrobiia bacterium (assembly GCA_029210695.1). Classification (NCBI taxonomy): domain Bacteria; kingdom Bacillati; phylum Actinomycetota; class Acidimicrobiia; species Acidimicrobiia bacterium. The sequence continues at coordinate 14,053 of JARGFH010000025.1, read as the reverse complement.
ATCGAAGGATGCCGTCGCGCCGGACGGAAGGTCATCTGCCTCCACCATGCCCCGGGCCATTGCGTCCATCTCTTCCATGGTCATCATCCCACCCTCAATAGGTTGGATCAGCATGACCTCATGGGGAATCGCCCCTTCGTTGGTGACTTCAAAATGGTACGGAACACCAACCTTGAAGGTCGTGTAGTTGCTTTCGATCTTCATGTCCGAGGCCGTCACTTTGATGGTGCCTTCCGGGGCAGCACCACCCCCGCAGGCCACCGCGCTCATGACCAACACCACGAACACGACCATCATTCTGGCTAAACGCACAGTTAATTCCTTTCGGTCAACTCAGTGGGGATCCTTGCTGAGATAGGCGGACGGATCGGCAAGGAAGGTCTTTTTGCAGTGTTCGCAGCAAAAGGCCACGTCGTCATATCCCTCGACGCGGATCGCTCCCTCTCCTACTTCCATTCCACAGACAGGATCTTTCACGATGGTCATCCTCCTCTTCGATCGTCGATGGTGGCAACCGCGGTGTCGAAGGCGGTGTCCCGAGACGGAAACTTGGCAACATCGGTTCGCCCGGTTGGCCGGGAACGAACACGACCGGTACGTCGTACCCATCGGGAAGGTTGGGAACTTGCCACTCCAGCACCATACACCTTCCATTCGACTGGAATGTCAAGGGGCAACATCGGGCCTGCCACCCAAATCGGAGTACAGTCGCGGCCCCCGCCCGGTTTTCGATCGCCTCTCCGTGAGCACGGGCGGCAGCCAAAACCGACGGCTGATCCAGTGAATCTGTAAGCCTGATTACCAGCTCATCTCGGAACAGCCCTGGTGGGTGTCCGGCTCCACCTGGAGAGTGGCGTGAGCAATGTCGTGGCGATCCTCGAGCAGGTAACGCGCCCGGTCGAGGACCTGGTGGGGTTCCGTTCCTTCGCCGATCATGAGGTGGACGGTGGCAACGTCCATCTCAGAGGTGAGGGTCCACACGTGGAGGTCGTGAACGTCGACCACGCCGGGGATCGAGGCGAGGTCCGAACGAAGTTCGTCGAGGTCGAGGCCCGCCGGTGCCGCCTGCACGAGAATGCGAAGCGCCTGGTGTCCGAGCTTCCACGCTCTGGGGAGGATGAACAGCCCGATGAGTGCGGCAAAGAGCGGATCTGCGTAGGGCCAGCCGGTGAGGATCATGACCAGGGCGGCGACGATCACCCCCACTGAACCGGCGAGATCCGCCAGAACCTCGAGGTAGGCGCCCTTGACGTTGATCGACTCTTCTGCTCCCGACCGGAGGAGCCTCCAACCGATCAAATTGATCGCCAGGCCGGCGACCGCCACCACCAGCATCGGTGTGGCCAGCACTTCGGATGGCTCCTGGATCCGTTGGACGGCTTCGAAGATGACGTAGCCGGCCACGGCGAAGAGCAGCACCGCGTTGGCGAGGGCGGCGAGGATCTCCAGCCGGTACAGCCCGTAGGTTCGTCCGTTGCCGGTCTGCGCCCGATCACCGGCGACGATCGCCGCTAACGCCATTCCCAAGCCGAGGGCATCGGTGGCCATGTGCCCGGCGTCGGAGATCAACGCCAGCGAACCAGTCAGGAACCCGGCCACCGCCTCGACCACCATGAATGACGCCACGAGTAGGAAAGCGATGGCCAAGGGGCGGAGATGACGGCGCCCGGCCCGGGGGACGTGAGTGTGCGGAACGCTCATCGGTGCTCCTCATGCCCGTGCAGATAGTGTTCGACTGCCACGTCGAGCAGCAACCGCACATGGGTGTCTGCGACTCCATAGAACACCTCCCGGCCCCGTTTACGAGCCCGGACCAGACCGGCCAACCGCAGCTGCCGGAGTTGGTGGCTGGTCACCGACTCGCTGGCTTCGACCAGGCAGGCCAGATCGCTCACGCAGATATCGCCTGTCTCCAGCAGGGCGTCGATGATGCGCAACCGCCTTGAATCACTCAGAAGTTTGAACCGTTCCGCCAGCAAGTGGGCATCGTCGAGTCCCAACAACCGACCAGGCTTCGAATCGTGGCTGAGATCAGAAGTATCACTCGACTGGCTCATCAGGGCAGAATATGGCCACTAGTGGTCTGTCTGCTATTTGATGACCGGGGTAGGCAGTGCCACGAACCCTGCCACAGCGGGGATCGTCCGGCAGGAGACCAAGTCACCAAATCCGCGACGGACCACTAGCACCTGAATACGAGCTCAGATATTCAGATGTATGAGCGGTGCGCTCGGGTGCTGGAACCGGTCCAGCCGCCCCTTGCCCGCGAATGGAACCGCTCCTCCGCCGGACGCTGGTTCGATCGACTCTCGGGTCGAGCATTGACGCCGTCCAGTGAGACCTGCGCGACGGCGTCTCCGGGCGCCTCGACATCGGGGGCGAGCTACGGCCGACGATCATGGACGACCGCAAAGTGCGCCGCTCCCCCTTCCTCGGCGTAGGGTCGGTAGCGATGACACGAACCGCCGACCTAGAGGATCCCCCTTCACCGAATGGAAAAGACGTCATGGCGCCAGTCAGCCGTGCCGGCTGGCGTAGTTGGCTCGCTTCGAACCCCGACCGGCAAGAGGGTCTGTGGATCGTTTACCGCAAGAAGTCGAGCAGCCTCGACGGTCCGGTGTACGACGACCTGGTCGAAGAAGCACTGTGCTTCGGGTGGATCGACAGTCAATCCCGGCGCGTTGACGGCGACCGAATGATGCAGTGGTTTTCCCCCCGTCGAAAGGGCGGCTTGTGGTCGGCGCTCAACAAGGACCGGATCAAGCGGCTGGTACGCGACGGACTCATGACCGAGGTCGGTCAGGCGACGATCGACGAGGCAAGGGCCGACGGCTCGTGGTCTCAGACCGACCAGGTCGATGCCCTGATTGTCCCGGCTGATCTGCAAGCCGCCCTCGATGCCGCCCCGGCCGCTAGGGCCGCTTATCAGGCTCTTTACGCCTCGGCCAAGAAGCAGTACCTGTGGTGGATTCACACCGCCAAACGGCCGGCTGCCCGTGCCAACCGAATAGAAGAAACCATCCGCAGGCTCTCGTCGGGAGAAACCCTCGGCTCTACATAGCCGCGGTGCGCCCCTAGTGGCGGGCGATACGGCGCATATTGGGCGTTCTGTGCGATTCGCTACCAGTCCGTTCCTGCGGCCAGTTCCGGTGTTCTGGACCGCCGGATTTGCATGCAGGTTCGGAGAGCAAGATCCGGTCAGGCATCAGAGGTCAAGACCACCTTGCCGGCATATCCGCCACGCTCCCTGAACTCGTGGGCATGGGAGGCTTCGAGCAGAGGGAAGCGTTCGGCAATCACCGGTCTCATCTTGTCGGTTGCGGCCAGATCGAAGAACTCGACAAGGGAGTCTGGCAAGACCCCTCTGCAACTGCATCAGGGCAGACCACGCTATGGACCTTTGCCGGGGTGGCCGCGGCTTGCAGGCACCGGTCTGTGGCCAATTCGGGACCTTCGCCCCTAACCGCTGGGCCGTGCTCATGTCACAATGTGCTTATGAGTTCAATGATTCTTGAATCAACAACGCTTGAAGAGCGGGCGACCTTGTTTTCGGCGTTGGGGGACCCGATCCGTTTGCAGGTCCTTGACGAACTGACCTGCGGCTTGAAGTGTGTGTGCGAGTTACAGGAGACCATCGACGTCGCCCCCAATCTGCTGTCCTATCACCTGCGGGTGCTGCGGGAAGCCGGTTTGGTGGAAGCCTCCAAGCGGGGCCGCTGGGTCGACTACCGGCTCGCAGACGCGGCGGCTGACCTGGTGCGCGGGTCCCTCCCTGCCGAGCTTGTTGAGGGCGGGCGGTGAGCACCGGCCTGCAGTCTGCGCCGGTCGTGCGTGCGCCGTGGCGGCTGTGGGGTGGGTTGCTGGCCGCTGCTGGGGCCTGGCTGGTGGCGTATCAGCTGAACAGGTCTTTGTGGGAGTGGGCGGTCTTCGACCTGGCCGGGTTCGATTCGGTCAGCCGGTGGGGTTCGGCGGTCGAGTTCTTCTTCTACGACACCGTCAAGATACTGCTGCTGTTGGGCGGGATCATTTTCGCGGTGACCGTTTTGCGGAGCTTCATGAGCGTGGAACGCACCCGGGCTCTGCTGGGGGGCCGCCGCGAGGGGGTTGGGAATATCGCTGCGGCCGGGTTGGGGGTGGTCACCCCCTTCTGCTCGTGTAGTGCGGTACCGGGATTCATCGGGTTCGTCGCAGCCGGAGTTCCCTTGGGTATCACCATGAGTTTCCTGATCGCCAGCCCAATGGTCAACGAAGTCGCCATCGTGTTGCTGTACGGGCTGTTCGGTTGGAAGATCGCCGCCCTCTATGTAACCGCGGGACTGGCGGTGGCGATCGTGGCCGGGTGGGTGATCGGCCGTCTCCGCCTCGAAAAGTGGGTGGAACCCTTCGTCTTCGAGACAACCCTTCGAGGCCAACCCGTCGACATGTCTACTGCTTTGAGCTGGGCAGACCGGTTCGCTATCGCCCGTGAAGAGGTCCGGACCATCATTCGAAAGATCTGGCCGTACCTGTTGGTGGGGATAGGGATCGGAGCCGTCATCCACGGCTGGGTCCCGGAGGGGTTCTTTGTGGAGTACGCCGGACCCGACAATCCCCTGGCGGTACCGGTAGCGGTCGGTCTCGGGATCCCCCTCTACTCCAACGCCGCCGGCATTCTGCCCTTGGTCGAAGCCCTCTATGCCAAGGGCCTCGCCCTGGGTACGGTCCTGGCGTTCATGATGTCGGTGGTCGCCCTCTCGGTCCCGGAACTGGTCTTGTTACGGCGGGTCCTCAAACCCCGCCTGCTCGGCGTCTTCGTCGGAGTGGTCGGAGTTGGGATCCTGATGGTCGGTTTCCTATTCAATCTGGTCCTATAAGGAGGCTCACATGAAGATCAAAGTGCTCGGTTCGGGTTGTGCCAACTGTCAAACCCTCGAGAAACGCACCACCCAAGCAGTCAACCTGCTCGGACTGGACGCTGAGATCGAGAAAGTCACCGACTACACCGCTATCGCCGCCTACGGGGTCATGTCCACCCCAGCCCTGGTCATCGACGAACAAGTGGTACTGACCGGGCGGGTTCCCAAAGTCGCCGAACTCCAGACCCTGCTCACCGGCGCCCTCACATGAACGCCACCCCGGTCGCACCTTCCGAACCGGACCTGGCTCGCCTGTCGGTGGTCGACCGGATACAAGGCATTAACTGAGGTCGACCCACCGGGCGTTGTGGCGGGCCAGATCAGGATTTGTCTGACGGCCGGGCGACAACCTTCTCAGACGAACCGAGGAGCATGCAACCAGCAAGGTGTCGTCCACGTACCGGAGCCACTGTCGCCCAGCAACCGGAACCGCGTCCACAAAGTGGAACCCACCTACCGGAGCCACAGTGTCCAGTATCTACCGAAGGAGCACACAGTGGTTCGGGGTATCGACGCGGTATGGACGCCCGCAACGGCCGTTCCGAGGGAAGTCAGAAAAGCCGAAATCCCCTGTGTTTACAGGGGATTTCGTTCGTAGCGGGGGTAGGAACCTACGACCTTCGGGTTATGAGTTCCTTTCTGGTGATCCCGGCTGGTGCCGGCTGGTGCCGGAAAGTACCGTCTACCAGGGGTTTCGCGGAATCGGCTTGCTGGCCTGTGCCGGTGGATAACTCCTCGTGCCAGCCTATCCGTTAGAAGATCCGTTGGAAGTGTTCCAGAAACACGCTTGTTTCGCCAACACTGAAACAGTATCCTTTCTGGAACAGCCGAGGTGCCTGGAAGGAGGACTTGCCTGTGGCGAGCAAACGGCTGCCCAGTGAAACGCGTATCGCTCGCGGCGTCGAGCAGATCTTGGTCGAGCGCCTCCCCTCGGGTTGGTCGATCCGACCGAGGACCAGCGCGTCCGCCGCGGACTCCCGGATCGACCTCCTCATCGAGATCACCTCGCCGAGTGGCGAGCGCGCCGTCCTGGCGATCGAGATCAAGCGACTGCTGGAACCGCGTCTCGTGCCCGAGGCAGCCGAGCAGATCTCTATGCTCACTACCGAAGCCCTGCCGGCTGCTGTGCCCGTCATCGCCGCCGCGTATCTTTCACCTCGATCCCGGGAGATCCTCGACGACTTCAGAATCGGCTACATCGACACGACCGGGAACGTCCGAATCGAGGGGTCCTCGCCTGGACTGTTCATCTCGACGGTGGGAGCGGATCGAGATCCGTGGCCTCAGAAGAGTGATCTCCAATCGCTTCGCGGTCGCGGCGCGGCACGTGCGGTGAGGGCGATCATCGACAGCGCTCCCCCGTTCGGTGTCCGCGAGCTCGCCAAGTCGACCGGCACGTCTGCGGCGTCCGTCTCGCGTGTGCTCGAACTCTTGGAGCGAGAAGGCGTCGTCACCCGTGAGCCCCGCGGTCTCGTACTGGCCGTCGACTGGCAGGCTGCCATTCGTCGGTGGGCGACGGACTACGACCAGGTGGGCTCGAACATGGCCGCGACGTTCCTGGAACCGCGTGGGCTCCCGGCGATCGAGAAGAAGGTTCGAGACGCGAAGTTCAGCTACGCCGCGACCGGTGCATTCGCGGCGCAGCGTTTCGATCCAATCGCACCTGCCAGAACCGCCACCCTCTACGTCGTCGACGTGACCAAGGCCGCCAACCGACTCGGCCTCCGCGAAGCCGAGGCGGGCGCGAACGTCGTGCTGCTCGAACCGTTCGATCCGGTTGTGTTCGACCGGACTATCAGTCGCGACGGCCTGCGATGCGTCGCCCCGAGCCAGCTCGCAGTCGACCTGCTGACAGGACCGGGCCGAGAACCGTCACAGGGCGAGGAGATACTCCGGTGGATGAGGGAGAACGAGGATGCCTGGCGATCCTGATCCGCTCTATGTCCGCGCCCGCTCGGCGCTGCTCGACGCAACCGACGCGCTCGCTGTCCATCTCGACGCCATCGTCCTCGTCGGCGCCCAGGCCATCTACCTCCACACCGGCGACGCCGACCTCGCCGCCGTCGAGTACACCACCGACGCCGACTTCACGATCGGCCCTGCTGACCTCGCCGACTTCCCGCTGCTAGCCGACCTCCTGACGGCGCGTGGCTTCACCACCCGCGAGCACCCCGGCGGCTGGCTCAACCCCGATGGCATCTACGTCGATCTGATGGTTCCCGAAGCGCTGGCCGGCCCGGGCACTCGCGGCGCTCGGCTCGGACCACATGGCAAGCGCGTCGCCCGACGCGCCAAGGGACTCGAAGCAGCACTCGTTGACCGTCAACCGATGACGATCGGCGCCCTCGATCCAGCTGATGCTCGATCCGTCACCATGCTGGTCGCTGGGCCGGGCGCGCTCCTGGTTGCGAAGGTCCACAAGATCACGGAGCGCACCAACGCCGACGACCGGGTGCGGGACAAGGATGCGCTTGACGTGCTCCGGCTTCTCCAGGCCACCGTGACCACGGATCTGGCCGAGCGCATCGATCGTCTACGCGCCCATGAGCTGAGCGCAGCCGTCACCGTCGAGGCTGCTGCCCAGCTTGAGCCGTTGTTCGGTCGTGTCGATGCGGTCGGCGTCGAAATGGCCATCCGTGCCGCTGGGCTCGACGCCGACCCCGACACGATCGCAGCGTCGATGACAGCCCTGGTGTCGGACCTACTCGCCGTGCTCTGAGCCAGAACCGATCAGCGCGTCCGTGTGGGCTCCGCCGTCTTGTCGTACATGCTGGCTTGCTCGGGATCTCCACCATCCGGTCGAGTGCACCAGCCGGGACCCAGGGAGTAGCGGTAGAGGGTCGAGCCTCACCAGCCCTTGTCGTCCAACAGCTTCTTCAGGTTGCGTTTGGCGCGGTGCTCGACCCGGACGCGCTCGAGCACCACCGCGAAACGATCGGGTTGACGGGCAGCGGTTGCCAACCGCCGGATTCGGCTCATCAGATCGACCGCCGACCGATAGGCGGGCGTCTTCTTCTGGTCGATCAGCGCGAAGACCTCGGGTTCGTACACTCCGATGGCGTCGAGCGGATGGGTGTCCTCGCGGGCCCGCGCCAAGGTCATCCACAGTCGCCGTCCGCACCCGTGGTCGGTGGCTGCCTGCCAGGCTTCATCGGCGCGGCCCCCATAGAGCAGGATCTCGGCGAGCACCGACCCGTCACCGAACCCACGCCCCTGCGATGGTGCGAACCGGGGCGGCGCCACGCCGGCCAGCTGCTGCCGAAGATGCTCGACACAGCGCTGCGACCAACCATCCTCACCGGTGGCCTCATCGAGCAGACGCCGATACGCCGTGAGCGACGGCGCGGCCACGAATGCATCCCAGAACAGGCCGACGGCTGCTTCCGACTCGCCCTGCGAGCGGTAGATCCCAGCGAGGAACTCCCGCAGCGGCCCGGTCTGCCACGAGCGATCAGCATGATCTTCCAACCCGCGGGTCGCCCACTCGACCGCCTCTTCGACCCGGTCAGCGTCTGTGAGCGACCGAGCGATCTCCAGGACCGCATCAACTCGCAGCGGTTCGCGGCTGTGCACCTCGATGAGCGCATCGGGGTCACCCGTGCCAAGCGCCCAGCCGACCATGGCCTGCCGTACTGCGAACGAACTCAGCCACGCCTCCTCGTCCTCGTCACCGACCTCGTCATCGTCGGGGCCGAGTTTCTGCCAGCGCGGTTCGAGCTGTTCGCGAAAAGCCGCCAACCCGCCCTCACCGAGCACGTCGGCGTAGGTAGCAGCGGCACGATGGAATCCGTCGAGCTCCGAGGTGAGCTCCAGATCGACCAGGCGGCAGGCCAACTCGACCGGATCAGGCCGGGTCTTGATGCACGCACTGAGATGTACATCGCTCAGCCGGGTCGAGATGTTCGACAACCAGCCGTCTGAGTCATCCACATACTGGACGGCCTCATCCGCCCGGCGATGCGCGTACTCCGCCAGCGGCAACACCGCCGCAGCATGGCCCGCCGCCGCGAGATCCTCGAGCGCGTCGATCATCTCATCGACGTCGCCCGCCCACCCCTGTGCCTCGTGGTACCCGACAAAATCGCTGTACGGGGCGAAGGCGTCGGCGATTCGACGCTTCCACACGTCAAGGTCGAGCCCTGCGGCTCGCTCGGCGCGAGTCTCAGCCAGCAGACGCTCACCGAGCCGCCAGTCTGACCCGGCCCGATCGAGCACGATCTCCACCAGGCGCTCGTGCGACAAACCCTCCACGAACGCGGCCAGCTCATCGGCCGGCGACGGGCCGGTCGGGGATGTCAGCACCGGGACGAGTTTCGGGGCCGAGGCGTCATCAGGGGCCAGCGAGAGGGCAACTGCGACGCAGTGCTTGCAGAACGATCCATCCTCGGCAGCGGGACAGGTGCACGACCACCCGGGTTCACCGTCGTCGGCCCACAGCTCGACGGCGTAGGGCATCGACCCACGCACCGTCGCTCGGACCCGCACGTCGTTCCCTGCTTCGAGCTCGACCCTGCCCTCTCGTTGGTATCCCACACCGCGCAGGTACGACCGCGGACCAGCGAACTCACCGATCGCCACCGATGTGAACGCCCAACTCAGCTCGTAGTCAGACAACAGACCTTCAACCTCCCGCCGGTCATCGGACTGGCAGCCACCTCACTATCATCCCCGAGGCGAGAAGCGCAGGATCGTCCCTGCAGGATATGTGCCGCGCCTGTTCCTCGTGGATACGCACAACACCAACCCCTCGCCCTCGAGACACTCCAACAATAGACAACGAGATCACCCGCTTTCACTTGCTGAACCAACCAGAACACCTGCCCCGCGCACACGAGATCGATCCATCGGTGGTCGTCGGATACTCGAGACGCGGGTCGACGAATTCGTCGGGTTCGTTGTTGAAACGCACGCAGAAGGCGGTCTTCATTCCGGTACTGACCGTCCATGACCACAGTCACCTCTGCGTGGACACGGAAGGCCGAAGGCTTGACGTAGCGTCGAGGTGAGTGGTCATGAACACCTGCTCGGTGCCGACCGGAAACGCGACAAGGCCCCGGTCAGAAAACGCTCTGACCAGGGCCTTCGTTCGTAGCGGGGGTAGGATTTGAACCTCGACCTTCGGGTTATGAGCGCACAGACGCTCGTCCGCTTGGATGGGGAGACATAGGTGTACGTCCTGGTCAGGCGACCGATCACCGGAGAAAGAGAGGCCGTTCGTATGCGCCGGTTGGCGTGCGTTGGTGCCAGTCATGCTGACAACGTGCTGACAAGGGGCTCACCGCGACAAGACACTTCGGCGCGCGATACCCGTACTTGACCGAGTGGGCACGGCTCGTATAGTTGACCAACGCTGATTTCCCACCTCCTCGTCTCTGGCCTCACCCCTCCGCTCGCAGGGCGTTCCCACCACCTCGGCTGACAAGCTCATGCGTGCCGCTCCGGCGGCTCGAGCGGGACGCTGATGCCGGTGGTGAGACGAACGAGAGAACGGCCAATGAACCCGCACCATGAGCCCGTTGGGCGCAGGCGTCGGAAAGACGCGGTCGGGCCGGTAACGATCAGGTGGCGTCGGGGCGTCGTCGTCGCTGCTGTCTCGGACGCGACGAGCCCCGAACGCCGAATCGTGATCGTGTTCGTGGCCACCATGTGGCGGAGCCGATGGATCAAACCGCGATGCTCACGCTCGGCATGATCGGGTAGCGGGATCTGACTCGGGGGGTGTTCCATTGCCACACGAAGCTACCGCGACAGCGTCTGACGGAGAAGTCGCCACTGGGTCGCAACAGTCCGGCTATGGGATCCGATAGCAGTCCTGGAGCCGTCGATCGGTTCCTAGAACCATCGACGGAACCAATTCTTCTCGAAGAACAGTTTGCCCAAGTGCCAGCGGCGGCCCACCGGGCGCAGTACCACTTGCGGCGTCGGTTCGGCGTAGAAGTCGCCGCGTCCAAACCCTGCCTTCCCACCACCGGTTTCGACGAAACATTCGCCGTGACCGTCGAACGACTCTGTTTCACCGTGGCCGGTGATGTCCCCGATGATGTTGTGGGCGACCACTTTGGCTTCACGTTCGGCGAACACCCCAGCTTTGGGGAGCGGTTTACCCATCTTCAATGGGATCCCCGTCACGTCGCCGATGGCGTACACACCCGGGTAGCGGCTGTGAAGAGTGTCTCGATCGACGGGAATCCAGCCGCTGTCGTCCACGAGTCCCGCGTCGCGAACCACCAGGGGCGCCCGATGCGGTGGCACGTACGCCAACAGGTCGAAGTCGGCGGTAGTCCCGTTGGCGAAAGTGAGGCGCTGTTCTGTGGAGTCGACCGAGATAACCTGATGTTCTGGGTGATAGCCAATCCCGACCGCTTCGACCATCGAACGTACGCCGGCCGACACGTCCGGTCCGGCGACTCCGAGCGGGCCGGGCTCGGCGGCGTAGAGGTCGATCTGGGTCCGATCACCCAGGTTCCGTTTGTGGATGTGGTCGTTGATCAGCATGGCGGCTTCGTAGGGGGCGGCCGGACACTTGTAGGCTGGGGCGGCAGTGAGGACCACGATCCGGCCACCATCGAAGCTTCGTAGCGCGTCACGGAGGCTCTCGGCTCCCGCCAGCGTGTAGAAGCTGTGACCGGCCTCGACCAAGCCGGGGATGGTCTCGGGAGCGAGTTCGGCTCCCAGTGACACCACCAGGTGGTCGGCCTCGATGTCCCTTGAGCTGTCGCCGGTCGATGACCGCTCTACGATCGAAACACGGCGTGTCTCGGGGTCGATTCGGTCGATGTCGCCGCAGACCACCTCAATGCCCTTCTTGGCGAGGCGGTCGAGGGGCCGGGAGATCTGGCGGGCGGTGCGTTGACCGGTAATCAGCCACAGCAGCGACGGTGCGAACAGGTGGTCGGGTTCACGATCCACAAGAACCACCCGATGCCGGGTCGGGAGTTGTTTGCGGAGGGTGGTGGCAGCGACGACACCGCCGACGCCCCCACCCAGGATCACGACAGTTTTGGCTTCATTCACGATGGAGTCCTTTCGTTCATGACCGCCATGTCAAAACACCAGGACCCGGTCGGCGTGTTGGGTCCAGTCGGTCAGCTCTTCCATGGTGCTGCGGTGACATCCCTCAGCCAGTTCCGTGTTGGTGATTCCCCGAGCGTCCATACATGTGCCGCACACCCCGATCTCGCCGCCGCGGCGGACCACCGATCGCAGCATCAACTCGAGGTTGTAATAGCCCTGAGGGACCCTTTGGCCTCCCTTGGCGCAGGAGGCGGCGTCGCCGATCAGGAACACCCTCACAGTTTCGCCTTCACGCTTAGCTAACGATCCAGCGAGACGCAGACCGTTGTAGCTGCGTTCGGTGCCGTAGGGCGGGTCGTTGAGAACAAAGAGCGTCTCACTCATGGTCCTGTCATCTCCGTGGTTGTTGTTGGGTGCAGATCCGCTGTGAGTTCCTCTCCGGTCGCCACCGGGAGGCCGGCCCGCCGCCACTCGGGAAACCCGTCCTCGAGGCGTCGAGCTGTGAACCCCCCCTTGCGCAACAATTCGATTGCCTGGGGGGCGAGCACGCAATAGGGGCCACGGCAGTAGGCGACGACCTCGGCCCCAGGGGGCAGGCTGGCCATTTGTCCCTTGAGATCGGCGAGCGGTATCGAGACCGCACCCGGGATGTGGCCTGCCTCGTACTCCTCGCGGGGACGGACATCGAGGACGATCACGTCTCCCTCGCCTGCCCGTGACAGCAGTTCATCGCGATTGACCGGCTCCAGCTCGTCCCGGGCGTCGAAGAAGTCCCGCACGATCCTGTCCACCTCGGCGTACCGGTCCGAAGCCAGCTCACGCAACGAGAAGTAGAACTCGCACACCGCGTCGTCGGCAAGCCGGTAGAAGACTCGGGTCCCCTCCTTGCGAGTCGCCACCAACCGGGCCTCACGCAACACCCGCAAATGCGCCGACGTATTCACCACTGTCGTCGCCGCCGCCGCAGCCAATACCTCGACGCTGCGCTCCCCCTGACACAACACATCCAACAACTCGATCCGCTTCGGGTGAGCAACCGCTTTCCCGATCCGGGCGAACTGCGCATACAACCCGTCCTTGACCAACCGACCGGCACCTTGAGTAGAAGACATCTCATCATTTTATAAATCTATAGAACAAGAGTAAAGCTCAGATCAGAATCGATAACAACCGAGGCGGCATCATGGGTAGTGCGTCGATAGTTGGTAGACCAAGCCCAGCAACCGACGCGACTACGTCAACTGTGGCCGCCGTCTACCAGCTCATCTCGGAACAGCCCTGGTGGGCGTGTGGTTCCACCTGGAGGGTGGCGTGAGCAATGTGGTAGCGGTCCTCGAGGACCGAATGCGCCTGATCGAGAACCTGGTGAGAGTCCCTTCCATCGCTTGTCATGAGGTGGACAGTGGCCACGTCCATCTCGGAGGTGAGGGCCCCTACGTGCAGGTCGTGAACGTCGACCACACCTGAAATCGAGGCGAGATCCGAGCGAAGTCTGTCGAGGTCGAGGCCCGACGGTGCCGCCTGCACGAGGATGCGGAGCGCCTGGTGTCCGAGCCGCCACGCTCTGAGAAGGATGAAAAGCCCGATGAGCGCCGCAAAGAGCGGATCGGCGTAGGGCCAGCCCGTCGATCTGTCGCAGGTAGATGATCTTTCCGAACACCTCAGCCGAGGTGGCATTGGTACTGTGATGCGGACGACGCGACTTGTCTCGGAGTCCCTCCAGCCCCTTCTCCTGGTAGCGGCGTAGCCACACGTAGAAGGTTTGGCGGGTGATCCCGAAGTTTCGGCACGTCTGAGCGACGTTCCCGGTCACTTCCTCGGCGTGGCGGATGACCGCCAAACGATGATTCACCAGTCGCTGATGCTCTCTCTCAGTCATCAGTTCTCCTTTCGTTTTGGAGAACCCAGATGTCAGCAATGTCCGTCAGCTCCAGACGCAAAGTGGAACCCACCAACCGGAGCCACAATGTCCAGTATCAACCGAACTCGCACACTTCTCCGTTAGAACCCGTTAGAAGATCCGTTAAAAGTTCGGCCCATCACGCGACAAGGCCTCGGTCAGAAAACGCTCTGACCAGGGCCTTTGCTAGTAGCGGGGGTAGGATTTGAACCTACGACCTTCGGGTTATGAGCCCGATTGTGGG